>JBGTKN010000233.1:0-7375 GCA_041744615.1 Hyphomonas sp.
GCCGCTCAGGCCGCTGCTTTCGGCGCGCTCGGCAGCCTTGCGGGGAAGACCTGGCGAAGTGAAGCGGTCGCCGGCGCGGAAACCGGGCCAGCAGACATTTCCCGATGGGGTTGGGATCTCGGCGGCCGCGTCATGGTCAACCGGCACGCGCTCGAGGACGGCTCGTATGGCGGCGTTACTTATGTCTACGAGAACGGCCAGACCGGATCGCTCGATTATGTTTACGTCACCAGCGCCGGATTCCACACGACTGGCAGTTTCGAACTCGGCGCGGATGGCAGCTGGACGGCCGAGGAAGCGGTCACAGGTCATGACACGATCACCCGCGTGCGTTCGACCGGAAGATTGACCGCAGACGGACAGATGTCGATGACCTCCGAATATTTCGCCAAGGGCGAATGGTCGCCCGGCCGCAATGTCGTCTATGTGCCCGTGGACGCAAGGATTCCGGAGATCACCGGTAAGCCCGGAGAATGACGGGCCGATTTTTCGACCCGGCAGAGGTCGCACGCGCCTACCGCGACCCGCTCTCCTGGGTCAGCCTCTCGGTCGATCTGCTACCCGTCATCGCGGTGCTTGCCTTCGGCTGGGGCGCAACGCCCCTCGTGGCCCTCTACTGGCTTGAGAACCTCGTAATTGGCGCGGTCACCATTGTCAGGATGCTTGGAACGGCGCTGTCCAACATCGTGCACATCGGTGCCGCGCTGTTCACTGCCCCCTTCTTCTTCGTCCACTACGGCATGTTCTGCTTCGTGCACGGAATATTCCTGCATTCCTTTGCGACCGGCGGCGGAGATTTCCCGGACCCGCTCAGCCTGATCGGCTGGGCTGCCGGCACAGCCCCACAGATGCTTTGGTTCGTGGCGGCTGTTGCCGGTGTCAGCCTGCTCTTTCTGATTGTCGATTTTTTCGGTCGCGGCGAGTACAAGACCAGCAATCCGGCTGCCGAAATGTTCGCGCCTTATGGACGTATCGTGACGCTGCATGTGGCGATACTCCTCGGTGCGGGCCTCGCCTTCGCGCTCGATGAACCGCTTCTCGGCGTGCTTCTCCTGATCCTCATCCGCGTAGCCTTCGGCGTCTTGATGACGGTGCGCCGCCGCCGCAAGCGCGACGCAAAGGTGTTGGCGGTCGCGAGCATGGTGGACGACGATGCGTGACAGGGACTGCCCATGAACCCGATCCTGATCCTTGATTATGCCGGCATCGCCGTGTTTGCGGCGACGGGCGCGCTGGCAGCGTCGCGCAAGCAGGTGGACATTATCGGCTTCCTGTTCTTCGCGGCAATCACCGGCATCGGTGGCGGCACGGTGCGAGACCTGATCCTCGATGTGCCGGTGTTCTGGGTGGTCAATCCGGACTACCTGATGATCTGCGTCGTCACGGCCGTACTGGTCTATTTCACGGCCCACCTGTTCGAGTCGCGCTACAAGCTGCTGCTCTGGCTCGATGCCATCGGGCTTGCGGCGTATTGCGTGTTCGGGGCCTGGAAAGCGTATGGCGTGACGGGCTCGCCGGTCATCGCGGTGGTGATGGGGGTGATCACGGCCAGCTTCGGCGGCATCCTGCGTGACCAGATGGCCGGCGAGCCGAACATCCTGCTGCAGCGGGAAATATATATCACGGCGGCGTTGGTGGGCGCGGCGGCCTATACGGGCCTTGCCATGGCGGGCCTGCCGGTAATGGTCTCGGCCTTGCCGGCGGCGCTGGCAGCCTTCGCCATCCGGGGCGGGGCCATGCGGTTCGGCTGGTCGTTCCCGCCCTACAAGGCGCGCCCCGGTCGCAAGCCTGAAGACATCCGCTGATTTACAAAGTTGACGCTTCGTGACGCCTCGTGCAGGGTAAAAACCGGCGTGAGTTCAGGGCAATACATCATGGCAGACATCGGGGCAGACACAGCCACTAGCGGCAAGCGGGCGAATACCAAGGCTGCCAACCGGCGGGCGATCCTGACGGCGGCGCGGCGCGTTTTCGCGCTGATCGGCTACGAGGCGACCACGGTGCGCGACATCATCCGCGAGACCGAACTCGCCTCGGGTACCTTCTACAACTACTTCAAGTCGAAAGAGGAAGTGTTCCAGGCCATTGCCGAGGATTCGACCCATCGGTTCCGGGCACACCTGTCGGAAGTCCGGGCCCGCACCAACTCTCTGGAAGACTATATCGAGCACGCCTTCCGCGCCTATTTCAGCTTCATCGCCCGCGAGAATGAAGAGGCCATCAAGGCCGGCGCGCCGCATCTCGCGTTGATGGGGGTGCGGGTCGATACGCCGGAAATGCTGGCCGTGGCCGAGGAAATCCGCGCCGATCTCGAAAAGACCCTATCAGGTGAAACCGCGGCCGGGCTCGACCTCGAATACCTGACGGCGGCCGCGATCGGTATTGCCCGCGAAATGGGCGACTGCATGCTGCAGCGCCGGCCCGTGGACGTTGAAGGCGCAACACGCTTTGCCTCCGGCCTCGTACTGGCCGGCGGCCGGGCAATGATGCAGCGTTGATGGCGCGCTAATTCCCCGGGCAGGATTCTCTCACGCGGCGACACCCCTTGGCGCTGGCCAAGAACGGGATCATCATGCCCGCCGCACCAAAAGGAATTTGCCGACATGAGCCTGCAGCGCGTTCTCGCGAAGACCTTTGCCAGCCTGCCCGCCAATCTGATCGTCAAACTGGCAGGGGGCGAGGCCCTGACGGTCGAGGGCCGCACGCTCGAGCCGCAGCTGCAGATGATAGCCTGGAACGGGCGCGCGGCGCCTCCCATGTCGAGCCTGCCAGCTGAAATGGTGCAAGCGGGTGTCACGGCGCAGCTGGCGCTGCTGGCGGACGTGCCGAGCCCGGGCGTCAGCATCACCGGCCTCAATATTCCAGGTCCGGACCGAAACAAGATTCCGGCGCGAATATACCGGCCCGCCTCGCAGGACCCGCGCCATCCGATGATCGTTTATTTCCACATGGGCGGCGGCGTGATCGGCGATCTCGATACGTGCAACGCTTGGTGCGCGATGCTGGCGCAGGGCGCGCAGGCGCCCGTGCTCTCGGTCGACTACCGGCTCGCCCCGCAGCATGTCTTCCCGGCGGGTCTGAACGACTGCCTTGCCGCCTACAGATGGGCGACGGAGAACGCGGTACGCTATGGCGCGCCGGCGGGACAGGCGGCTGTCGGCGGCGACAGCATGGGCGGAAACTTCTCGGCAATCATCAGCCAGCAGATGAAACGCGAGGGCGGTCCGGTTCCGGCGCTGCAGCTGCTGATCTATCCGGCGATTGACATCTCCAAGGACTATCCGTCCAAGAAAACCTTCGCCAAGACCTTCTCGCTCAGCCAGGACACGATGGACTGGTTTATGAAACAGTATCTCCCCGACGGCTTTGACCACCGGGACCTGCGCGTCTCGCCGGGACAGGAGACCGACCTTGCAGGCCTGCCACCGGCAGTGGTGATCACCGCCGGGCATGATCCGCTCTCGGACGAAGGCGATGAATATGCCGCGCGCCTCAAGGCCGCCGGCGTGCCGGTGGTGCACAAGCGCTATGACGCGCTCGCGCATGCCTTCACGGCCTTCACCTACATTTCACCCGGCTCACGCGCGGCGTGCCGGGAGATTTCCGAAATGGTGCACGATGTCTTCGCAAAGGCCGCCCGGGTTCCCGCATGAGGGCGCTAGTCTGCCGGGCGCTGCTGCCGGACTATGCCGGCGTGGCGCTGGAGGAACGGGACTTGCCGGAACCATCCGCAGGAGAAGTCCGGATACGGATCAAGGCGGCGAGTCTCAATTTCCCTGATCTGTTGATGACCGAAGGCAAGTATCAGTTGAAGCCCGAACTGCCTTTCGTGCTCGGCATGGAATTTTCCGGAATCGTAGACGCGCTGGGTGCGGGTGTCGCCGGCCTGGCGGCCGGTGATCCGGTGACCGGTGGCAACCGGATCGGGGCCTTCGCGGATTATGCGGTCGTGCCTGAGGCCGCTCTGCGACGCAAGCCGGAGGCAATCAGTTTCGCGGCGGCGGCGTCGTATGGCGCGGCCTATCTTACGGCCTATGTTGCGCTCGTGCGGCGCGGCAACCTGCAGCCAGGTGAGACCTTGCTGGTGCACGGCGCCAGCGGCGGTGTGGGGCTCGCGGCTGTGGATGTCGGGCGCCTCCTCGGCGCGAACGTGATCGCCACGTCGGCGTCTGAGGCGAAGCGCCGTCTGCTGACGGAATATGGCGCGAACCATGTGCTGCCCGACAAGGGCTTCCGCGAGACGGTCAAGGAACTGACCGGCGGGCGCGGTGCGGACGTGATCTATGATCCGGTCGGCGGCGATGTATTCGACGAAAGCGTGCGCTGCATCGCGTTCGACGGCCGGCTGCTGATCATCGGCTTTACGTCGGGGCGCATACCGTCCGTGAACGTTAACATGCCACTGATCAAGGGCTTCTCGGTGGTCGGTGTGCGGGCCGGCGGGTATGGCCGCCGGTTCCCGGACAGGGGCCGCGAGAACATGGCGGCGATCTGGAAATGGGCCGAAGAGGGTAAGGTGCGCCCGCGCATCCATGCAGAAGTGCCGCTTGCCGACTGGCGCCGCGCCTTCGAAATGATGCGCAGCCGCGAAGTGGTCGGCAAGGTTGCCATCGTGATGTGATCAGAGCCGGTAGTTGATCGACTTGGACGCGTCACAGAACTGTTCCAGTTCGCCGAGCGCGATCCGCTCCATCACCGGCACGTACCGGTCCAGACTGGCACCCTGGTCGATACTGTCGACGACGCGGGCAATGTCCTCCCGGTAGCGTACGAAGCGCGCGGCGGACGGATCGGTCAGGGACGCACTGTCCAACACCAGTTTCGAAAGGCTCGCCACGAAGGCCGAGATTGCCAGGAAATCCACCCAGGCGCTGATCGGCATTCCGGGAATGATCTTCGCCAGCAGGGACAGGAGTACGAGGCAGGCACCGGCGAAGTAGATGAAGTCTGCCGCCGAATGAAAGAATCGACGGTTCTCCTTCAGGCGGTGCAGCTCGCGCATGGCGAACCGGTCCTGATACTGGATCCGCAATTCGCGGAAGGCGAGCGTCGCCTCCCGGACGATTGCCGGATCACCTGGCGCGGCGGGTGGCGCAGGGTCGGGAATGATCCGTTCCGGGACGAAATTCTCGAAGATTGCAATGCCGACATTCAGTTCGCTTTCGAGCCGGGTAAGTTCGATCCGGCTGAAGTCGGCAACGGCGGCGGCGAGTTCGTCTTCAGTGCGCGCACCCGCCGCGAGCGCAAAGGCCTGGAACTTCATGGAGCGCAGGCGTTCACAGGCAAAGCGGTTGACCAGCCATTTGCTGCGCAGCTTCGCTGCGAGCATGAAGACCTGGGAAGAGATACCGAGCGTTGCCGCCACCGCCATCAAGAGGCTCAGTAAGGGCGGCGCGAGCCCGCGGAAGAGCAGGGTCTCGGCAATCGTGTACACCGTACTTCCGCTGATCAGAACGACTGAGGCCAGACCGAGGCGGTGGTAGAGGCGCTTTGCCGCAACGGACAATGCTTCGTGGCGAAGGAAGGCTGAATCGACCGATTCGTTCGTCAGCAAGGGACCGATCGTCTTGAACCGCGCACGCATGTCCGCAGCCGGGAACATGTCACGGTTCGGATTCTCCATGCGATCTTCCCCCGGTTCGCCGCCGCCAAACCCTGCGATCAGCCGGGCGGGCGGTCAACCGCTTACACCGTCCGTTTCGCCTTGTCCTGCGCGTTTGTGGCCTCGATGGCAGACCGGGCGGCGGCCCATTGTTCGTCGCCCCAGCTGGTCAGCATGGCGAAGTTGCCGCCAGAGGCGTTGTACATGGCACCGTCGATCGCGATGGTCTGGCCGTTGATGTATTCGGCGCCGGGGCCCATCAGCAGGACGGCGAGATTCACCAGTTCATGCATCTCGCCGACGCGGCCCATCGGGTTCGCGACGCCGCGTTCCATCCGCTCGGCGCCGTCGGCGTCCGGCGAGAGACGTTTCGACATGCCTTCGGTCGGGAATGGACCGGGCGCGATAGCGTTGAAGCGCAGGCCATAGCGGCCCCACTCGACAGCGAGCGATTGCGTCATCGTGTTGACGGCCGCCTTCGACATTGCCGAGGGCACCACAAAGGGACCGCCGTTCCAGACCCAGGTGGTCAGGATGGAGATCACATTGCCGCGCGTCTTGCCGGCGATCCAGCGTTTGCCGATATCCTGCGTCATGTAGAACGTGCCCCGGAAGACGATGTTGGAGATCGCATCGAAGCCGCGGATCGAGAGGTCCTCGGTGCGCGAAATGAAGTTGCCGGCGGCGTTGTTGACGAGGCCGGTCAGGGGGCCGTGCTTGGCCCAAATCTCGTCATTCATGTCAGTTATCGCTTCGGCGACGCGGATGTCACAGGCATGGGGCACCACCTTGCCGCCATGCTTTCCCATCAACTCCTTCGCGGTCTCCTCGCACACCCCGCCGCGCCGGCCGCAGATGTGAACCTCGGCGCCAAGCTTGAGGAAGCCTTCGGCCATTTCCTTGCCGAGCCCGGTACCGCCGCCGGTGACGAGGATGCGTTCGCCCGTCATCAGGCCGTCCTTGAACATCAGTTTCGAAGTATCCATTGGTCTCTCCCTCTCGAGCGCGCTAGTTTCCCGGAGTATACTGCGACTTCCGGAGGAGACATCCATGAAACGAATGATCCTGGCAGCTGCCCTCGCGTCAGCAATTTGCGGCACCGCGTCGGCCGATCCTTTCAATGTCTTTGGCACGTTCCAGCTACCCTCCGGCAAGTCGCATATCGAGATTGCCGATTGCGGAAACGGCTCGCCCTGCGGGAAGGTAGTCTGGATCAGCCCGGACGGCCTGCCGGCCGGCGCGAGCCCGGAGACGATCAAGGATGCCAAGGGCGCGAAAATCCTCGGGCTGAAGCTGCTGCACAGCTTCGAGCGCAAGGCGAATGACTGGCGCGGCGGCAAGATCTACGACCCGGAAGAAGGCAAGACCTATGCGTCGCGCCTGAAGCGGCTGGCGAATGGCAACCTGGAAGTCAAAGGCTGTATCGGACCGGTTTGCCAGACGCAGATCTGGAAACCCGTCACTTCCTGAAAGGCAGCCGGATCAGGCGCCAGATCGCCCAGATCGGCAGCACAACCACTGCGCCGGCCAGTGCCGGTTTCCAGAAACTCTCGAGCGCCCAGCCGATGGCCGTCAGGGCCCGGTGGACGATGGCCGTGAAGGCGCCGCCGATATTGAAGGTCGCCCCGCCCGGCGCATAGTCGAAGGCGAGGACGAAGAAGCCGGCGAGCGTGCTGAGGAGCAGCAGGCGCAGTGCCTGGCCGACCGACAGGCTGAAGGCGCGGACGATAAAGGGTTTTGGCTCAGGTGCGGCGACCGGCACCGAGGAAGATG
>JBGTKN010000234.1:0-4756 GCA_041744615.1 Hyphomonas sp.
GGCGCCGCGCGTGGTGCCGGTGTTGCAGCCAGCGCTGCGGCTCTCAGGGCTTGAGCCGTTTGAAGTGGCATCCTAATGCCGGACGCAGCGAAAAGCGGCGACCTGTTTGTTTTCTATGGCCTCCTGAAGCAGGGGGCTGAAGGTGCGCCTGCGGCCCTTGATCTGGCGGGGGCGGGCGCGTTCGGCTCGCCGTGCCGGTTCCGTGGGCGGATGGTTGATCTGGGCGGCTTTCCGGGCGTGGTGGCGGGCGAGACGCTGTGCCATGGCGTGCGCTGGCGCGTGCGGGACGCAGGTGTCGTTCCGGCGATGGACGCGTTCGAGGACGTGACGGAGGATCCGGCGACATCGCTTTACCTGCGTGTGAAGGTGCCGCTGCTGGACGATACCGGCGCGGCAACCGGCGAGACGGCCTGGATCTACTGGTATAATCGCTCCGTGGAGGGACAGGCTTCGGTGGCGGATGAAAATTGGCCGCTTGATGCGGGGAAAACGAGAAAATGACACAGCAATCTGCCTCCCAAAGCTTTGTCAACATCGGCGAGCGCACCAACGTGACCGGCTCGGCCGTGTTCCGGAAGATGATCACAGATGGCCGCTATGGCGAGGCGGTCGAGGTGGCGCGCCAGCAGGTCGAGAGCGGCGCGCAGGTGATCGATGTCAACATGGATGAGGGGATGCTGGACGGCGCCGATGCCATGACCACGTTTCTGAACCTGATCGCCGCCGAGCCGGACATTGCGCGCGTACCGGTGATGATCGACTCGTCCAAGTGGGAGGTGATCGAGGCCGGCCTGAAATGCGTGCAAGGCAAGGGCATCGTCAACTCGAACTCGATGAAGGAAGGCGAAGCGAAATTCATCGAGCAGGCGCGGGCGTGCCTCTCGTATGGCGCGGCCGTCGTTGTGATGGCATTCGACGAGGCGGGGCAGGCCGACACGGCGGCGCGCAAGATCGAGATCTGTCAGCGGGCCTACCGTATACTGACAGATGAGGTCGGTTTTACACCGCAGGATATCATTTTTGATCCGAACATTTTCGCGGTCGCAACGGGCATCGAAGAGCACAACAACTACGCTCTGGACTTCATCGAGGCGGCGAAAGTGATCCGCGAGACATGCCCGGGCTGTCACATCTCGGGCGGGCTTTCCAATGTGTCGTTCAGCTTCCGGGGCAACGAGCCGGTGCGCCGCGCGATGCACTCGGTGTTTTTGTATTATGCCATCCCGGCCGGCATGGACATGGGCATCGTGAATGCAGGCCAGCTGGACATTTATGACGACATCGAGCCCGAACTGCGCACGCGCGTTGAGGATGTGATCCTTAATCGCCGCGCGGATGCAACGGACCGGTTGATCGAGATTGCCGAGCGGTTCAAGGGCCAGAAAGGCAAGACGCAGGAGAAGGACCTTGCCTGGCGAGAGGCGTCGGTGAAGAAGCGGCTGGAATATGCGCTGATCCACGGGATTACCGAGTTCATCAATCAGGATACGGAAGAAGCGCGCCTCGTCGCGGAGCGGCCCTTGCACGTGATCGAAGGCCCGTTGATGGACGGTATGAATGTCGTAGGCGACCTGTTCGGGTCGGGCAAAATGTTCCTGCCGCAGGTGGTGAAATCGGCGCGGGTGATGAAGCAGGCGGTGGCCTGGCTCGAGCCTTACATGGAAGAGGAAAAGCTGCGCCTCGGCACGACGACAAAGTCCAATGGCAAGGTGCTGATGGCGACCGTCAAGGGCGACGTGCACGACATCGGCAAGAACATTGTCGGCGTCGTGCTCGCCTGCAACGGGTATGACATCCTCGACCTCGGCGTGATGGTGCCGGCCGACAAGATTCTCGATACGGCGGTGAAGGAGAAGGCGGATATCATCGGCCTCTCAGGCCTGATTACGCCGAGCCTGGACGAGATGGTGTATGTGGCGAGCGAGATGCAGCGGCGCGGCATGACGCAGCCCCTGCTGATCGGCGGGGCGACGACGAGCCCGGCCCATACGGCGGTGAAGATCGATCCGGTGATCCGCTCTGCGCCGGTCATCCATGTGCTGGACGCGAGCCGCGCGGTAGGCGTGGTCTCGACGCTGCTGAATGATGACGACCGGCCTGCGCTCGTTGCCCAGACGCGGGCGCGTTATGAGCGCATGCGCGAGGCGCGCAAGGATGGTCCGCCCAAGGAACGTCTGCCGTTGGCCGATGCGCGCAAGGCAGCGTTCAAGCCGGACTGGAACAGCTACACGGCGCCGAAGCCGACCTTCATCGGCGCGCGCAGTTTCGAGGATATCGATCTAGCGACGCTTGCGCGCTACATCGACTGGACGCCTTACTTCTCGGCCTGGGATCTCGCCGGACGGTTCCCGCAGATCCTCACGGATGACAAGGTCGGCGAGGCCGCGCGCGGGCTCTGGCGAGACACCGAGGCGATGATGCAGCAGTTGATCGGCGAGGCGTGGTTCAAGCCGAAGGCGGTTGTCGGCTTCTGGGGCGCCAACGCGGTGGGCGATGATATCCGGCTGGCGACTGGCGACACGTTCTTCACGCTGCGCCAGCAGATGGTGAAGGACAATGAGCGCGCGAACTATGCATTGTCCGATTTCGTGGCGCCTGAGGGCGAGGACTGGATTGGCGGATTCGTGGTAACCGCAGGCGCCGAGGCGGATGTGATCGCCGAGGACTTCAAGGCCAATGGCGACGACTATTCTTCTATCATGTGCAAGGCGCTGGCTGACAGGTTTGCCGAGGCGATGGCGGAATACATGCACGCGCGGGTGCGCAAGGAGCTTTGGGCCTACGCGCCGGACGAGGCGCTGACGACTGAGGAGTTGATCGCCGAAAAGTACCGAGGCATCCGCCCTGCGCCGGGCTATCCCTCCCAGCCGGAGCACACTGAGAAGGCCACCCTGTTTAAGCTGCTCGATGCCGAAAAACATATCGGCGTGTCGCTGACCTCCAGCTATGCCATGAGCCCGGCAGCGTCCGTATCCGGACTATATCTCGCCCACCCGGAGGCGATCTATTTTGCGCTCGGCCGGATCGAGCGCGACCAGGTCGAGGATTATGCCCGCCGCAAGGGCTGGGACACCAAGACCGCGGAGCGCTGGCTGGCGCCTGTGCTCAACTACGATCCGTTCGTGCTCGTCGAGGCCTAGGGTTTGCGCCTGCAGGCCATCACGCTCGTAGTGCCGGACTATGACGAGGGCATCGCCTTCTTCGTCGGCAAGCTCGGTTTCGACCTGATCGAGGATGCGCCGCGCGGCCGGGGCAAGCGCTGGGTGATGGTCGCACCGAAAGGCGGCGAGACGCAGCTGCTTCTGGCGGTAGGCAAGGGTGAGCGCCAGCGCGCGGCCATCGGCAACCAGACCGGCGGGCGTGTCGGCTTCTTTCTGGAGACGGACGATTTCGACCGCGACCATGCCGCTTTTCTCTCCCGCGGCGTCACGTTCACAGAGGCGCCGCGGGCAGAGCCCTACGGCAAGGTGGCAGTGTTCCGCGATGATTTCGGAAATCTCTGGGACCTGATCGAGTATGCCGCCTCAAGGCGCCCCTAGCGAGCTCGCCCCGAGTCGCTATAAGCCACCGCAATGACAGCCTTGTCATGACGGAGTGCCTTATGCCGAAATCCCGCCTGCGCGGCGAGAATGCCAAGATTGTTGCGACCCTCGGGCCACGCAGCCGGACGCTGAAGGAAATCCGCGCGCTGGCGGAGGCCGGCGCCGATGTGTTCCGGCTGAACTTCTCGCATGGCAGCCATGAAGACCACCGGGCCACCCTCGACATAGTGCGCAAAGTCGAGGCCCTGGTCGGCCGGCCACTGGCGGCGCTGGCGGACCTGCAAGGACCGAAGGTGCGCGTCGGCAGTTTCCCGGGCGGCGAGATGAAGCTGGCCTGGAAGGGCGAATATCCGCTTGTTGCCGCCGAGGCGACAGATGCGCCGGAGATCATCCCCGTACCGCACAAGGCGATCCTCGATCAGCTGGAAGTGGGTGACACGATCCTTGTTGATGATGGCAAGCTGATCTTCACGGTGACCGCCGCCGGCAAG
The DNA here is from genome assembly GCA_041744615.1 of Hyphomonas sp. Taxonomy (GTDB): domain Bacteria; phylum Pseudomonadota; class Alphaproteobacteria; order Caulobacterales; family Hyphomonadaceae; genus Hyphomonas. Next base: position 4,034 of record JBGTKN010000234.1, read on the forward strand.
GCGCCGCGCGTGCGCGCCGATGTGCCGGGCAAGATATCCGACAGGAAAGGCTTCACCGTGCGCGGCAAGGCGTTGCCGGTGACGGCGTTGACCGACAAGGACAAGGCGGACCTCGAATTTGCGCTGTCAATCGGCGTGGATATCGTCGCGCTGTCCTTCGTCCAGTCGGTGGCCGACATCGCGATGACAAAGGCGATCATCAAGGGGCGTGCGCCGCTGATCGCAAAGCTTGAAAAGCCTGCGGCGCTGGGCGAACTACGCGAGATCATCCAGGCCTCGGACGGAGTCATGGTGGCGCGGGGCGATCTCGGCGTCGAGTATCCGCCAGAGGAAGTGCCGGTGATCCAGCGACGCATCATCCGCGCGGCGCGGGCGGCCGGGCGGCCGGTGATCGTGGCGACGCAGATGCTGGAATCGATGATCGAGAATTCGGCGCCGACGCGGGCAGAAGCCTCCGACGTCGCCACCGCGATCTATCAGGGTGCGGACGCCGTGATGCTGTCGGCCGAAACCGCCGTGGGTCGCCATCCAGCAACTGCCGTGGCCATCATGTCGCGCATCATCCGGGCGACGGTGAATGCGGAAGACTATCGCCGTTCGATGCTGCAATTCGACGGCGATGAACCCGCGCGCACGGCCATCGACGTGGTTGCACAGACCTCGCTGGCGATGGCGGAGGCCGAAGGCGCAACCGCACTGGCGCTGCGGACGGGGGCATTCGAG
>JBGTKN010000235.1:0-6211 GCA_041744615.1 Hyphomonas sp.
CGACCCCGCCCGCACCCGCGCTGCCACGCTCGACCGCGACAACACGCCAATCTTCGGCCCGCCCGCCGCCTGAATCTCCGGGGCTTGCTGGCCGGCCCTGTCCGGCCTTTAATCCTTTGCAACAGAAAAACCGGAGGAAACAGGAAGATGCGGCTCAAGGCCCCCAGGATTGCCCCACTCCCCGACGCGGAGATGAACGCCGATCACCGGGAGGCGCTCGCTGCCCAGTTCGGGCGCGGCAATGTCTACAACATCTTCCGCACACTTGCCCGCGCGCCGGATGCCTACCGCGCCTTCATGCGTTGGGGCGGCTACATCCTGTCCGACAAGAACAGCCTCGCCCCGCGCGAGCGCGAGATCGTCATCCTGCGCGCCGGCTATAACTGGAAGTCAGGTTATGAATGGGCCCAGCACGTCCGCATCGGCAAGCAGTGCGGCCTAAACGATGCCGAGATCACCGCGATCAAGACAGGTCCTTCGGCCCCGAACTGGACACCCGTTGAAAGCGCCATGATCCAGGCGACGGACGAGTTGACCTCCGATGCCTTCATTACTGACAAGACCTGGGCGCAGCTCGCCTCGCTGACGGAGAAGCAGCGCATGGATCTCGTGATGACCGTCGGCCAATACACGCAGGTCTCGATGATGCTGAACTCCTTCGGCGTGCAGCTGGACGATGACCTGACGCTCGACCCGGACCTGGCGAAATGAGCGACGCGCCCGTTACGGGCCGCCTCGCCGGCAAGATTGCGATCGTCAGCGGCGCCGGGCAGGCACCGGGAGACACGATCGGTAACGGCAAGGCCATCGCGATCCTGTTCGCCCGCGCCGGGGCGAAAGTCCTCTGCGTCGACCGCGACGAAGCGCGCGGCCAACTCACCGTTGATGAGATCACAGCCGAAGGCGGGCAAGCACATCTCTGCGTGGCCGATGTCTCGCACGCCGATGGCGCCGCAGCCATCGCCTCCGCCTGCGAAGCGGTCTTCGGCCCGCCCGACATCCTCGTGAACAATGTCGGCATCGGCGACGCGGGAGACGGCCCGACCCACAAGGCCACCGAAGAAGCCTTCGACCGCACTCTGCGCATCAACCTCAAAGGCGCCTGGCTGCTCACGAAAACCGTCATGCCCGGCATGCTGGCGCGCCAGCGCGGTGCTATCGTCAACATCTCCTCGCTCGCCTCCATCGCGGGCGGCCACCAAATCGCCTACGAAGTCTCAAAGGCTGGCATGAACCGCATGACTCAGAGCGCGGCCATGGCGGGCGCGGCTCGCGGCGTACGCTGCAACGCAATCACCCCTGGCCTGATGGACACGCCGATGGCCATCGGCGGCATCGCGAAGATGCGCGGCATACCGGAGGACGAACTGCGCGCCGAACGCGCCGCCCGCGTGCCTATGCGTTTCATGGGTACCGGCTGGGACACGGCCTTTGCTGCGCTCTTTCTGGCCAGCGACGAAGCGCGCTACATCACCGGCGCCATCCTGCCCGTCGACGGCGGCGGCAGCGTGCGGATCGGCTGACGCGGCTTCCCCTCACGTTATGGGTTGCCGAAGGTCGCTGGAACGCTAAGTTCGCGAACAATGTAAACACTGTTCACTTTTGAAAAGGTCGTCTCATGTCGCTGCCGCCCGTCCTGCAGAACCTGCGCATCCCGGTGATCGCCTCGCCGCTCTTCATCATCTCCACCCCGGACCTGGTGATCGCCCAGTGCAAGGCCGGCATCGTCGGCAGCTTCCCGGCGCTCAACGCGCGGCCCGGCCCGGTTCTGCACGAATGGCTGGATCGGATCACTACCGAGCTCGCCGAATACAACCGCCAGAACCCGGACCGCCCGGCGGCCCCCTTCGCGGTCAACCAGATCGTCCACAAGACCAACAACCGCCTCCAGCACGACATAGACGCCTGCGTGAAATTCAAGGTGCCGATTATCATCACGTCGCTCGGCGCGCAGAAAGACCTCAACGACGCGATCCATTCCTATGGCGGCATCGTGCTGCACGACGTGATCGACACGCGCTTTGCCAAGAAAGCCCTCGAGAAAGGCGCCGACGGCCTCATCGCTGTCTGCACCGGGGCTGGCGGCCATGCCGGCGTGCTCTCGCCCTTCGCGCTGATCCAGGAAATCCGCGAGTTCTTCGACGGCCCTCTGGCGCTTTCCGGCTCCATCGCGAATGGCGGCGCCGTCGCGGCGTCTCTCGCGATGGGCGCAGACCTCGCCTATATCGGCTCAGCCTTCATCTCTTGCGACGAGGCCAATGCGCCGGAAGGTTACAAGGACGCCATCGCCGCCTATGGCGCCGAAGACATCGTCTACACAAACCTCTTCACCGGCGTTCACGGCAACTACCTGAAGCCCTCGATCATCGCTGCCGGTCTCGATCCCGACAACCTGCCGGAGAGCGACCCGTCCAAGATGAACTTCGGCTCTGGTGGCAATACCGAAGCCAAGGCCTGGAAAGACATCTGGGGCTGCGGGCAAGGCATCGGCGCCGTCAAGGCACGCGTGCCGGTGAAGGTCTTCGTCGACCAGCTCGTCAGCGAATACGATGACGCCCGCGCGGCGCTCGCCAAGGGCCTCGGCTTCGTCCGTAAGCAGCCAGTCACGGCGTAGCAGTCAGACCATGTCCAACTGTTGCTCAAGTTTCGCCTTGCGCGACAGTTCTTGCTGTTTGCGCGGTGCCGCCTGGAAAAACAGTGCGGGCAGGCAGTCGAAAATAATCTCGCACAAACAGAACCTTAGTCCGCCAACCGCGCCGCGCTCTGCCACAAACCCAAAGAGTTTCACAGCTTCCCAGTCCGGCTGGGTCCGCCGTCGCCGCGTATTCGCAGAATGCTGATTGCTTCAAGCAAGGGCTTTCCGATGGCCGGCTGGCGCTGGCCCCACTTCAGCCCGCTGGTGCTTGCCTGCAAGCGCCGGGTGCGCGGCTACCGGGGTCAGTACTGGCATGACCCTTCCTTCCTCGATGCGATTGAAGCGCTGAGGGGAGCGATCGGCAGACCGCTGAAGATCAACTCCGACCATCGCGGGAGCGTGCGCAATCTCCTTGCGGGCGGAGTTCCCGATTCGCGCCACCGCCGCATAGCAGTGGATATTGCGATCGGTCGGCATGACCTGCACGCCCTGCTGCCGGCGGCGCAGCAATCTGGCTTCACGGTCATAGGTCGTACACGGACATTCTTTCATGTCGACCGGCGGGACAATCCGGTCATATGCACCTGTTTCGGAGCGGAGGGTCGTGGCAGACATGATCGGACTGGCAGCGAGCGCCGCGGGCTGCGGCGTGTTCGGCCTTATCGGCACGGTGATCGGGCGGATCGCCGGGCTCTTCGAACGGCGGCGGGAAAACGCGCAGGAACAGGCGCACTGGAAACACGAAGCCGCGCTTCTGGAACTTCAGATCAACGAGAGGGCTTGTGAAATCGCGGGACAGGAAAGCCTCGCGCAAACGGCGGGAGACTGGCAAAGGCCCGCGTCATCAATGGCTTCAGAAGCGTTCATCGGCGACAGCTACAGATGGGTTAATGCAGTCCGGGCGTTTGCATGTCCGCTGCTCACGCTACTCCTGTGGCTGATCACGTCTCGGGTCTGGTTCGGCGCGTCGGCGCAGGCGCGCACCAGCATCGTGGAGACAGACACGCTTGCGGCCATCGCCGCGACCCTCTGTGGTTGTTCCAAGACCGGGGAAGCCGGCGAGAGGCGCGTTGAGCCTTTCCCGAAGCGTGATAGGCTTTCTCCCGCATGAGGGAGGAAGCCATGAGTGCTTCGGCAAAAACGGATCTTGCAAGATTAGGAGCCCTGGACACGGCCGAGGCCGTGCGGTCAGGCGAACTTTCCGCTCTGGAAGCGTGCGATGCAGCCATCGCGCGCATAGAGGCGCTGGACAAGACGATCAACGCGGTCGTCGTGCGCGATTTCGAGCGCGCCCGGAACGCCGCCCGCCGCATCGACCAGACGAAGACTTCAGGCGACTCCCGCCGCCTCCTCGGCGTGCCGATGACGGTGAAGGAATCCAACGATGTCGAAGGCCTGCCGTCCACGTGGGGCTTCGAGATGTTTGCCCACGTAGACGCGCCCCGCGACTCTGTCGTCGTGCGGCGCCTGAAGGCCGAGGGCGCCGTCATACTGGGCAAAACCAACGTGCCCGTAGCCCTCGGCGACTGGCAAACCGAAAACCCCGTCTACGGCCGCACGCTGAACCCCTATGACAGCACCCGCTCGCCCGGCGGATCCTCCGGCGGCGCAGCGGCCGCCCTCGCTACAGGCATGGTGCCGCTCGAGATTGGCTCCGACATCGGCGGCTCGATCCGCAAGCCTTCGCACATGTGCGGCGTCTTCGGGCACAAGCCAACCTGGGGCATCGTGCCCCTGCGTGGCCACGGCTTTCCGGGCACCGACGGCCTCGATGTACCGCTCGCCGTCGTCGGCCCGATGGCCCGCAACACGGAAGACCTGATCGCCGCGCTGGACATCATCGCCGGCCCCGAAACCCCTGGCTACAAACTTGACCTGCCACCCCCGCGCCACATGCGGCTCACAGATTTCCGGATCCGTGTCATCCGCGAGATGCCAGGCGCGCCGATTGACGCGGACACATCCGCCGCGCTGGACGGATTCCTCGCCGGCCTCGACAAGGCGGGCCTGCGCGTCTCAGACTCCCCCGATGGCTATCCGGACTTGGCACGCATGAATGAGGATTATGTCCGTATGCTGATGACGGTCATCTCGCGCGGGACACCGGAAGCGGCGCCGATGAATGCGCATGACTGGATGACTGCGCAGGACGAACAACTCACCGTCACGCGCCAATGGACGCGTGTGTTCGAAGAGACGGACATCATCGTCTCGCCTATCTTCTCCACGCCGGCCTTCACCTACATGACAGAGCCCGACTGGTCGAAACGCCAGCTGCCGATTGACAACGCACTCTATCCCTATAGCGGCCAGCTCGCCTGGGCGAGCATTGCGACCTATGCGGGGCTCCCCGCCACGGCTATTCCCGCCGCGAAATCGCGGGCCAGCCTGCCCATCGGCTTCCAGCTCATCGGCGCGCCTTTTGCAGATCGCACGACCCTGCAATTTGCATCGCTTCTGGAAACAGAAGGCCTCACGGTCTAAAGCAAGACACAGCAAGCGGGGCAGACATGGCTGACTTCATTCTCGTCATCGACGAAGGTACGACCTCGACTCGGGCCATCGTGTATGATCGCCACTTCGGTGAAGTCGCCCTCGCGCAGGAAGAGGTCGAGCTGCAGTATCCGGCCGATGGCTGGGTGGAGCAGAACGGCGAGGAGATCTGGTCGCGCACGCTTTCGGTCTGCCGCACGGTGATCGCCAAGGCCGGCGGCGCCGACCGCATCGCCGCCATCGGCATCACCAACCAGCGCGAGACCACACTCGTCTGGGAAAGGACGACCGGCAAGCTCATCGCCCCCGCCATCATCTGGCAGGACCGGCGCACCGCCGCCGCGTGTGACGCGCTGAAGGCGAACGGTCACGAATCCGCCGCGCAGGAAGAAACCGGCCTGCTGCTCGATCCCTATTTCTCCGGCACCAAGATCGTCTGGGTGTTGGACAATGTGAAAGGCGCCCGCGCCCGCGCCGAAGCGAGCGAACTCGCTTTCGGCACCGTGGACGCCTTCCTCCTCTGGCGGCTCACCGGCGGCAAGGTCCACGCCACCGATGTCACAAACGCCTCGCGCACATTGCTCTACCGCCTCGGCCTCGCAGGCGAGGGTGGCTGGAGTGCGCAGATGGCGGATATCCTGAAAGTGCCCGCCTCGCTGCTGCCGTACGTGAAACCCAGCGCCGCCGACCACGGCGCCACCGACCCCGCCCTGTTCGGCCGGGCGATCCCGATCTGCTCCGTCCTCGGAGACCAGCAGTCGGCCCTAGTGGGGCAAGGCTGCCTGAAGCCCGGCCAGGCGAAAGTCACCTTCGGCACCGGCGCCTTCCTCGTGGCGAACACCGGCGACGTCCGCCCCGCCCCGAAGAACCGCCTTCTCGGCACCATGGGCTACGCGCTTCCCGGCGCCGCCGCGATGGCGCTGGAAGGCTCGGTCTTCAACGCGGGCACGGTCATCAAATGGCTGCGCGATGACCTGAGACTCATTCAGAGTGCGGACGAAAGCGCCGCCGCGGCCGCCAGCCTGCCCGACAATGGCGGCGTCTACATGGTTCCCGCCTTCACCGGTCTCGGCGCGCCCCACT
>JBGTKN010000236.1:0-3992 GCA_041744615.1 Hyphomonas sp.
CCCAGCTGCCGATATCGCTCCAGGCGCAGTCGAGCGGGGCATAGACGGCGGCGCGGGCGCCGAGTTCGCCTTCGAAGCGGGAGGCGGCGACGCTGAACAGGCCCGAGCGCGCCCATTCGAGGACGCCGAGCGTGCCGTAGAGGACGAGTACGAGAACCGTGAGCGCAACGAGGGTCGGCACCGATTGCGAGGCGAGGACCCGGTCATAGACCTGCAGCATGTAGAGCGGGCCGGTGAGCATCAACAGGTTCACGAACAGGCTGAAGCCGCCCGCGTGCCAGAACACGCCGCGCGAGGCGCGCAGGGCGGCGGCAAGTTCGCTCGGCTTGGCTTCTGGGGCGGTATCCCGTTTCATCGTCATTGATCTAGCAGAAATCCCGCGCCGTGTTCATGCGCAAACTCAGATGCCATTCTGTGCCGGACTGGCACAAGCCGCAGCCCTTACAGGAAGTCCTTGAGGCTGCGTTCCTTCAGCGCCCTGACCACGCCGCCAACATCCTGCGAACGGTCCTTGTGGGTAATCAGGATACGGTTGCCATCGGCGACCACGATCAGGTTCTCGACGCCGACGAGGGCGACGAGCTGGCCGTCTGCGGCATGCACGCGGCAGTCCCTGGTGTCGATCTCGATAGAGGCCGGCGTGTTCTCGCGGGCCGAGACTTCGCCGACCATGGCCCAGCTGCCGATATCGCTCCAGGCGCAGTCGAGCGGGGCGTAGACGGCGGCGCGGCTGGTGCGCTCCATCACGGCATAGTCAATCGAGGTCGAAGGCACGGCGGCGAAGGCAGCCGCGTCGAGATAGCGGTTGGCGCCGTCGAGATAGGCGCGCGCTAGGGCTTCGTCTGACCGTTCCAGGATGAGCGGCGAATGGGCGGCGAGTTCGGCGAGCATCGTGGCGGGGCTGAACAGGAAGATGCCGGCATTCCAGCTATAGGCGCCGCTGGCGAGGTAGGCGCCGGCGGTGGCGGCGTCCGGCTTTTCCTTGAAGGCAGCGACGCGGGCGACCTGGCCGTCTATGACCTCGCCGGCCTGGATATAGCCGAAGCCGGTATCCGGGCGGCTGGCGGCGATGCCGAACGTGGTGATGTAGCCGTCATGCGCGGAGGGGGCTGCAGCGCGCACGGCGGCGAGGAAGGTCTCCGGCTTGCCGATGAAATGGTCGGAGGCGACGAGCAGGCCAAGGCCGTCGGGGAATGCGTCTTCCAGGTAGCGCGCGGCGACGGCGGCAACCGCAGCGGTGTTGCGCCCTTCCGGCTCGAGCAGCACGGCGGCGGGCGTGACGCCGATCTCGGCGAGTTGCTGCGCGATCAGGTCGGCATGGGCGGCGTTGGAGATGATCACGGGCTCGGGATGGAAACCGCCAGCGCCGGCGAAGCGCAGGACGGTTTCCTGGAAGACCGACTTTTCGGAGACGAGCGCGTGGAACTGTTTGGGACGGGCCTGGTTCGAAACGGGCCAGAGGCGCGTGCCCGCGCCGCCGCACATGATCACGGGATGGATCGTCATTCTCGTATTTACCTTGTTACCTGCACTGCCAGCACGATACCCTGATCAGGGCACATCGGATTTACCGTCAGGATTGCAACAACCGCGCCGCCTTGCAATGAAACTGCTCAGATATCGGGAGGTTCCACAATGGCGCTTTTTCTGTATGGCCATCCTTTCTCATCCTACACACAGAAGGTCCTGATTGCGCTCTACGAGAATGCGACGCCGTTCGAATTCCGTGAGGTCGGGCCGGAGACGCCGGAGCATGGGGCCGAGGTTCAGCGGCGCTCGCCGGTGGGCAAGTTTCCTATGCTGGTGAACGGGGAACGGTGCGTCGCCGAGGCGAGCATCATAATCGAGTATCTGCAGATGAATTATCCGGGGCCGGTACGGCTGATCCCGGACAATCCGGCGGCGGCGCTGGAGGTGCGGTTCATGGACCGGTTCTTCGACCTCCATGTGATGGACGGAATGCAGATCGCGGTCGAGGCGGCGCTGGGGCGGGTGGCGATGACGCGCGAGGACAGGTTGGCGCTCGCCACGCAGCGGCTGGAGCGGGCGTATGGCTGGCTGGACGGCTTTCTCGGCGCGCGGACCTGGGCGGCGGGGGAGAGCTACTCGATGGCGGACTGTGCCGCTTCGATGGCGCTGTTCTATGCTGACTGGACGTACCGGATACCGGAGCGGTTTGGAGTGGTGCGGGCTTACCGCGCGCGGCTGCTGGCGCGGCCATCGTTTGCACGGGTAGTGGATGAGGCACGGCGGTTCCGGCACTTCTTCCCGCTAGGGGCGCCGGACCGGGATTGAGGTAGAAATTTCGCGCAGGGATTCAAATGGACCATTAATTGGTCCATTTTATAAAAAGCGGGAATAGTCCCGCAAGGTTGGACGTGCCATGCGAATTTCTGTGACTGAAGCAAAAGGATTGCTGACGGAACTCATCCGCCGGGCGGAAGCGGGCGACGAGGTTGTTCTGACGCGGCATGGTCATCCGGCTGTCCGGCTGGTGCCGGTGGCATCGGTTGCAAACCTTGAGGTGCGGCGGGCTGTGATAAAGGCGGCGCGCGCCAATGCCGCCGCGAAGGCTACAACAGGTCCCGGCGCAGCGCGCAGCCAGGACTTTCTGTATGACGACAGCGGCCTGCCGCAGCGATTGCCGTCGACACATCTGCGCTTATGGCCGTGCTGCTTGGCGAAGCGCAGGCGGACGCATGCGCGTCGGTATTGGAGGCGTCTGGCAATCTGCTGATTTCGTCAGGCACGTTAGCGGAAGCCCTGATTGTCGCCGCTCGCCGGAACATACGCGACGAGATGGCGGCCCTGATCGACGGTCTTGGTTTCGAAGTCGCCAACGTCACACCAGCCGCGGCTCGCCGAATTGCAGCTGCATACGAAACATGGGGCCGGAGCGTTCATCCGGCAGGGCTGAACTCTGGCGATTGCTTTGCTTATGAAGTGGCGAAGGAGAATGCCTGACCATTGCTTTATGTCGGCGATGACTTGTCCCGGACGGATATCGAGAGCGCCCTTTGAGCCGGATGGATCGCAGGTCACCTCGTGACTTAACTTCCGCAACCTCCGACGCTTTCTAGATTTCGAACGTACCCCTTGAGGCGAGGAAGCGGAGGATTTCTTCGGCGGCTTCTTCGGGGGTGCGGCCGACGGTGTCGATGCGCAGTTCCGGGTTGAGCGGGGGCTCGTACGGGCTGTCGATGCCGGTGAAGTTGCGGATCTCGCCGGCGCGGGCTTTCTTGTAGAGGCCCTTGACGTCGCGCTGTTCGGCGACGTTCAGCGGCGTGTCGACATGGATCTCGATGAACTCGCCCTCGGCCATCAGGCTGCGCGCCATCTGGCGCTCTGCGCGGAAAGGCGAGATGAAGGAGACGAGCACGATGAGGCCGGCATCGGTCATCAGGCGGGCGACGTTGGAGACGCGGCGGATGTTCTCGACGCGGTCGGCATCGGTGAAGCCGAGGTCGCGGTTGAGGCCGTGGCGGACATTGTCGCCGTCGAGGATGAAGGTGTGGCGGCCCATCTGGTAGAGGCGTTTCTGGAGCGCGTTGGCGATGGTGGACTTGCCGGAGCCGGAGAGGCCGGTGAACCAGAGGACGGAGGCCTGCTGAGCCTTCTGCTCGGCAAGGGCTTCGCGAGTGACGTCGATCGCCTGCCAGTGGATGTTGGCGGCGCGGCGGAGGGAGAAGTCGATCAGGCCGAGGGCGACCGTGTCGTTGGTCTGGCGGTCGATCAGGATGAAGCTGCCGGTGAGGCGGTTGTCCGTATAGGGATCAAACGGGATCGCCTGGTCGAGGGCGAGGGTGGTGACACCGATCTGGTTGAGCTCCAGCGTGCGGGCGGCGGTTTCCGTCATCGTGTTGACGTCGATGCCGTGCTTGGGGGCGTTGACGGTGGCGGAGACGGTCTTGGCGCCGGACTTCAGGAAATAGCGGCGGCCGGGGAGGAGCGGGCTTTCGCTCATCCAGAGGAGCTTGACCTGGAACTGGTCG
>JBGTKN010000237.1:0-2670 GCA_041744615.1 Hyphomonas sp.
TTGGGGCCCGGAGGTCGCGGTGGCCTTCACAGCCGGCGCAGCAGCGGTCTTGGCCGCTGGGGATTCAGCGGAGGCGGGCGCATCGGCCGCGCCGCAAGCAGCGAGGCAGGCAGCGAGGGCGGCGACGACGGAGACGGGAAAAGTTTTCATCATACTTTCCTAATTAAGCGGACACTGGCGCCGGCACCAGACCCGAATGCCATGACCTACAGCCGCACACTGAGCCCGTCCGCCAGCGACCGGCGCATTGCCGTGAGCGCCGGAACGGCGCCGATCAGCAGCGAAGCAGACGTTACTGCGCCCAGCACCATCAGATCAACCAGCCCCGGCGCGCCCATCGAGAAGGCGACACCGTACTGAGCCTGCAGGAGCGGCGCGAGGAGCGCGATCAATCCATGGACGAGCGCGATACCGAATGCAGCGCCCAGGACGCCGATGAGCCCGGCCTCGAGCACCAGGAGTAAGAAGATGTGATGCGGACGCGCGCCGGTAGCCCGGAGAATTGACATTTCCCGGCGGCGCTCGTTGAGGCTGGTCAGGATGGAGGTGAGTATCGAGACGAGGCCGACCGCGATGACGAAAGCGGAGACGGCCAGTAGCGCGCGTTCGGCGACAGAGGTGACGTTCCAAAGTTCGGCGAGTGCTTCGCCCGGGATGATTGCCATCAGCGGCTCACCGCGATTGGTATTGATCGCCCGGCGGGTTGTCAGGATCGTGCCCTTGCGCTCGAGGCCGACGAAGATGGCCGTCACGGTCTTGGGGGTCAGATCGAAAGATCGGATCATCTCCTCGGGAATCGTATCGGCCAACGGGTTCTTCGCGCCGGTCTCCCAGCCGACATGGATGGCGGTGATCGCCTGGAGCGAGACATGCACGGTCCGGTCCACCGGCGTGCCGGTAGGCCGCAGGATTCCGGCGACGCGGAAGGGCCGGTTGTCGTGACCCGCGCCAAGATCGGCCGCGCCCAGTCCGTGCGAGAGGATGACAGGTGTGTCGAGCGTGTAGCCAAGTTCGCGGGCGACTTCCGAGCCGATGACGGCGTCGAAGAGATCGTCGAAGGGATTGCCTTGCGCGAAGCTGAGCGATTGGCCGCCGCCAAACTTGTAATGTTCGAAATAGTCGAGGCTGGTGCCCATCACGCGGTAGCCGCGATGGCTGTCACCGAGGGCGATGGGAACTGTCCAGGCAACATCGTCGCGGGCGGCGATTTTCTGATAGGTAGGCCAGGAGACTTCCGCCGTGGCCCCACCCATGCGGAAAACCGAGTAGAGCAGAAGGTTCACCGATCCGGTCGGCGCTCCGACAATCAGGTCGGTGCCGGAGATCGTGTTGCCGAAACCTTCGCGGGCGCCGCTGCGAGCTTTTTCCACGCCGAGGAAGAGCGCGACCGAGAGCGCGACCGCAACGATAGTGAGGATCACCGAGCCCTTGCGGTTGAGGAGGCTGGCCCAGGCGAGTGAGAGTAGCGCGCTCATGCCGTCAACCCTGCCTGATTGATCCGGGCGAGATCGACAGCGCGGGTGAACAGCGGCGCAAGGCTCGCGTCATGGCTGACGAAGAGGAGGCTGGCGCCGGTGCGCGTCACTTCCTCGGAGAGGAGCGCGATGAACCGGTCGCGCGCGTCCGCGTCGAGAGCCGAGGTCGGCTCGTCGGCGATGATCAGTTCCGGTGCGCCGATCAGTGCGCGGGCAGCGGCGACGCGTTGCTGCTGGCCGACCGAGAGATCCGACACGCGGCGCTTCAGCATCTGCGGATCCTCGAGCCCGAGCCGCGTCAGCAGGCGGACGGCTTCGCCTTCCGCGTCGCTGCCGGCGGCCTTGCGGCGCGCAGGCGAGAAGCGCAGCGGCAACAGCACGTTTCCGGTCACAGAGAGATAGGGCACCAGGTTGAACATCTGGAAGATCACGCCAACATGATCCGCCCGCAGACGATCACGCTTCGACGGCGAAAGCGTACTCATGTCCTCGCCGAGCACACGGATCGAACCGGATTGCGGGGCGAGCACGCCGGCGATCAGGCCAAGCAGGGTCGACTTTCCGGAGCCCGATGGGCCGCGCAGGAATACCCGCTCGCCAGCGTCCACGCGGAAGGCGGGAATATCCAGAACCTGCGGCCCTTGCTTCCAGGCAAAGGCTATGTCGCGGATATCGATGACGGGCTGGCTCATACGGGCCTTATTTCAGGGAAAGCTCGGGCGCGGAAGGCGTCAGTTCGCCCACCGTCTGGGCGGTGTCCGTCACGTAGACTGCATTAACCGTCTCGAAGCCCGGAAAGGCAGTAAAACCGGCGAAGCGCAGCGCCGTCACGCTGTCGGGCGTGGTGCAGGTCCAGGATGCGTGGATGTGGCCATCGGTGTGTCCGCTGGACGTATCGACCTTCGCTTCCGGCACGCTGGCGGTGCAGCCGCCGCCGACCAGTTCGATCAGGCCCGAGAGCTCGGCCTTCACAACGTCGGTAAACACGCCGTCGGATTCCGAGAGGCCGAAATTGGCTAGGGGCGAAATCAGCTCGGCTTCGTAGCGGCTGCCTTCTCGTGAGAGGGCGAGATCGGCGAGGCTGTGGACGTGTGGCGTGCCGCCCGCCGTGTCCTCGTCGTGATGGTCGTGATCGTCCTCGCCGTCATGGGCGGCTTGCGCCTCTTCGGCGGCGGGCACGGCTTCCGCGACCTCG
>JBGTKN010000238.1:0-15344 GCA_041744615.1 Hyphomonas sp.
AGCGGCCCTGCAGCCCCCCGGCAACAGCCGAGAGGCGCCCGTCTGTCGCCCGAATGCAACGCCCGGCGCCGCATTTTCGGCCGAGCCGGCCTCCTGCATTGACAGCTTCTGCGACCTGTGCATTTTCAACACCTGTTGAAATAACTCAACACCCGTTGAGACAAAAAAAGTTCACCTGCACAGTCCTGGGAGGACAAAATGGCTTCTAACCTGAACAAACTCATGTTTGCCGCATTGGCAGCCAGCGCGCTGACGCCGCTGTCGGCCTACGCCCAAGAAGACACGACTGCCGCACCGGAGGCCTCGGAAGAGCGCCGATTCGGTCCGGTGATCGTCACCGCCCAGCGCCGCGAACAGAATCTGCTCGACGTGCCTCTTTCGGTCTCCGCCTTCAGCGGCGACCTGCTCGCCGACCTTGGTGTCCAGACGATGGACGAAGTCGCTAAGATTTCGCCGAACGTGACGCTTGAAGTCTCGCGCGGAACCAACAGCACGCTGTCAGCCTTCATCCGCGGCGTCGGCCAGCAAGACCCGGTCTCCGGATTTGAGTCCGGCGTCGGCATCTATCTGGATGACGTCTACCTCAACCGCCCGCAGGGCGCCGTGCTCGAAGTCTATGATGTCGAGCGCATCGAGGTGCTGCGGGGACCGCAAGGTACATTGTACGGCCGCAACACGATTGGCGGTGCGGTGAAATATGTCACCAAGAGCCTCTCAGACTCGCCAACATTCAAGGCGCGCGGCGCTTACGGCACCTACAATCAGGCCGACTTCGTCGCTTCCGGCTCGGTGCCGGTTTCGGACTCCTTCAGGTTAGGCGGCGGTCTCGCCTTCTTCACGCGTGACGGATTCGGCGAAAACCTCATCACCGGCGAAGAAAACTACAACAAGGATGTCGCTGCCCTGCGCCTTTCGGCCGAATGGGACGTCACTGACAAGTTCCAGCTTCGCCTCGCCGGCGACTATACCAGCGATGAGTCGAATGCCCGCCAGGGCCATCGCCTGATTCCTGACCTTTTCCCACCCTTCACCTATCCCGTACTCGGCGATGTCTATGACAACCGCGCCGGCCTCAACGTGATCGCACAAAATGTCGAAGTCAAAGGCACCTCGCTGGTCGCTGAATACGCAGTCAGTGACCGGGTCACAATCAAGAATATTCTCGCTTACCGCGAAGATGAAGGCACCTCGCCGATCGATTTCGACGCGCTTCCGGAAGCCGATGTCGACGTGCCGGCCATCTACACGAATGATCAGCTCTCAAACGAGTTCCAGATCGCGTACAATGGGGACCGACTGAACGGCCTGGTCGGGGCCTACTATCTCGAAGCCAACTCCGGGACAGTTTTCGATGTCCTTCTGGCGACGACCGGCGCGCTTATCAGCCTTCCGGGCCTCAACGCCCAGACGTTCGGCGATGTCAGCACAAACACCTGGTCTATCTTCGGTGACTTCACTTATGACCTGACCGACCAGATCGCTGTCTCGGTGGGCGGACGCTACACTGAAGACGAGCGCAACTCGATCGTCCTGCGCCGCACCTATATCGGCGGCTTCTCTCCCTTCTTCGGCGGCGCCGGCGTTCCGATTGCCACCACCTCCAACTTCGAGGGATCGGCCACTTTCGACGACTTCAGCCCGCGCGTATCAGCTAGCTACAAGCCCACGCCGGACCAGACGCTGTATGCAACCTACTCCCAGGGTTTCAAGGGCGGCTCGTTCGATCCGCGCGGCCAGACATCGGCGGCTCCGGACCTGAACCTCGACGGCATCCGTTCGCCGGAAGAGATCTACGAATTCATGCAATTCGATCCCGAAGAGGTCGACAGCTACGAACTTGGCTGGAAATCCAGCCTCTTCGGCGGACGCCTGCAGTCGAGCCTGGCCGGTTTCTGGATGGACTACAAGGATGTCCAGATCCCTGGCTCGGTCGGCATCGACACCAACAATGACGGCATCAACGACACCTTCACAGGCGTCACTACGAATGCCGGGGCCGCCACGCTCTGGGGTATCGAATACGAAGGCACGGCTGTGCTGGCCGACACGCTATTTAACGAGTCCGACATTCTGACCTCGGGTTTTGCGATCGGCTATATCGACGCGCAGTATGACGAGTTCATCGATGCCTTCGGCAACGATGTCGCAGATCAGCGCGTGTTCCAGAACACGCCCGAGTGGACTGGAAGCCTGCGGCTCACGTACGACACACCGTTCAATATACTGCTCAAGGAAGGCCGCCTTAAGATCAACACGCTGGCATCTTATCGCAGCGACTCGAGCCAGTTCGAGGTCCGCAGCCCACTTGACCAGGAAGCCTACACGCTGATCGACCTTGGTCTTCGCTGGCAGGAAAACGGCAGCCCGTGGGGCTTCACGCTGAACGGTAAGAACCTGACGGATGAACGCTACAAAGTGGCCGGCTATAACTTCATCAACCCTGTGAGCGGCGCGCCGACACTGGGCCTCGAAGGCGTGCTGAACGCTTACTACGGCGATCCGCGCACGGTGACCTTCGGGATCGACTACAACTTCTAAGGGGCGCCTGGCGCGTTTCCTCCCCGACCCTGCCGCCTCGGCGGCCGGGTTGCCGGGAGCCTCACTGGGGCGGTGCCATTCGGCGCCGCCCCTTTTCTTTATACGGCTCACGCAATCAGTGGGCGGAGCTTTTGACCCGGGCAGGTTTCGGACGCGTTGCTGCGCGTTGCGCCGATTCGAATCCCGCCGTGATGAAAGGCACCATCCGCTCGCAGGCTTCCGCGAGATCCTCCGAGCGCACGAACCCGCCGGACAGCTTGTCGATACGGCCTGTCTGGGCGAGGGCGAGGGTCAACGCGCCGGAGAAACAATGGTAGCCCCAATAGAGGTCTTTCTCCTCGATGCCGGGAATGGCGAGACGCAGCGCATCGAGAAATTTCCGAATCAGGGGATCGAAATGCTCTGCCATCAAACGGCCGCCCCATCCGGGCGTGTTGTTCACATAGGCGACGAGCGCGTAATAGCTTTTCCAGCCTGGTTCGGAGAGGTGAGCGCCTTTCAGCAAGGGCTCCAGATAGGCCCGTACGATCGCTTCAACCGTGGGCGCCGATGGCTTTGCAGCGGTGATGGCATCAATCAGTGCAATCTCGCGCAAGTCGTTCAGCACCTTCGCGCGGCGATCGAACACTGCGACGAAGAGATTCTCCTTCGAGCCGAAATAATAGTGTGGCAGGGCCAGGTCGACGCCGGCGCCCTTGGCGATGGTGCGCAGCGTCACGCCGTCAAAGCCATGGGCGCTGAACTCGGCTTCGGCCGCGTCGAGAATAGCGCTGCGGCGGTCGGTTTTCGGCGGCGGGGTCTTCTTGCGAGCGCTCAGCGGCGTGTCCTCCGCATTGTTCTGAAACCCTTTATGGACCCGCCTTCACCTGCGAGTCAAAGTAGGGGACCCGCGATTCATGTCCAGCCGCTTGCGCATCTTGCGCTTTCCTGCATAGCTTTCAACAGATGTTGAAACGGGACACAAGTTCCCGGACAGGAGGGCAGACCGGATGGCACCAGAAGGAACAGATATCCAATGGTCGTCGGCGGACGGCCTGTCGCTTTATGCGAAGGGATATGGTCCGCCATCAGCGCCGCTGACGGTGCTCTGCGTTCACGGCCTCACCCGCAACCATAAGGACTTCGAGCCAATGATCGCCGCCCTGCCTGGCCGTTATCGCTTCATCGCTGTTGATGTGCGCGGACGCGGACGCTCAGCCTTTGATCCGGAGCCCAAGAACTACAGTCCCGGCATCTATGCGAAGGACATTGGCCTGCTGCTGGACAAACTGGGCATCGCGCGCGTCGCCCTGATCGGCACCTCGATGGGCGGTTTGATCTCGCTGATCCTGACCCGGCGTATGCCGACACGAATTGCCGGCGTCGTGCTGAACGATGTCGGTCCGGTAGTCGAAAAAGCCGGCATCGCGCGCATCGCCGGCTATGCCGGCAAGGTTCGCCCGGTGACAGGATGGGAGAGCGCCGCCGAAGCCGTGAAGACGATCCAGGGCTCCGCCTTTCCGGACATGCCGGAAGAACGCTGGATGGACTTTGCGCGGCGGACCTACCGCGAATTGCCGACCGGAGAGGTCGTGCTCGATTATGACCCCAACATCGCCCGCTCGCTCGGCAAGGTGAAGCCTGGCGCGTTGACCAACTTCGCGCTCTGGCGGCTGTTCGGCGGCCTGAAGAAGGCGCCACTGCTAATTGTGCGCGGGGCGACTTCGGACATCCTCTCCGAAAAGACGGCGCTCGAAATGGTGCGGCGGCATCCGGACGCGAAACTCGCGACCGTGCCGCGTGTCGGCCATGCGCCGATCCTCGATGAACCGGTAGCGGTGTCGGCCATCACAGAATTCCTCGCGCGCCTGGAGACCAAGGGATGACCTCGACTACGCTGCCGGCTTCGGCCCCAAACATTTCCGGCCGGGCCTGGGTGCTTGCCGTCCTGACACTTACCTACACTTTCAACCATGTCGACCGGCAGATCCTCGTGATCCTACTGGAGCCCATCAAGGCCGAGTTCGGGCTCTCGGACGGCCAGGTCGGCTGGCTTACGGGCCTCTCCTTCGCCGCTTTCTATGCGACGCTCGGCATTCCCGTCGCGATATGGGCGGATCGCGGCAACCGGCGCAACATCATCGCGCTCGCTCTCGGCATCTGGTCGGCCATGACCGCGTTGTCCGGGTTTGCGCAGAATTTCTGGCACCTGCTCCTCGCCCGCATGGGCGTCGGCATCGGCGAGGCGGGCGGCACCCCGCCGGCCACTTCGATGATCGCTGATCTCTATCCGCCGCAAGAGCGCGCGATGGCGCTCGGGGTTTATACCAGCGGCATCGGCCTCGGCATCATGGCCGGCTTCGCACTCGGCGGATACATTTACGAACTCTATGGTTGGCGCGTGGCGTTCTTCGCCGCGGGCGTGCCCGGATTGATCCTTGCCCTGATTGTCCGTTTCGGAATCAAGGAACCCGTGCGCGGCCTCGCGGACCAGCGCCAGGATGATGGCCCGGCCCCGTCGCTTGGCGAGACGTTGAAATTCATCGCCGGCCAGACGTCTTACCTCTGGCTACTGGCCGGCTGCCTGCTGATCTGCGTCTCTGCCAACGCCTTCCTCGTCTTCACCTCCAGCCACCTTCAGCGCACCTACAGCCTTACGCCGGGCCAGGTTTCACTGCCGCTCGGCATCCTGATCGGCGGCGTCGGCAGTCTGGGCGCGGTCGTGCTCGGACGCCTGTGCGACGTGCTCTCCAAACGGGACATGCGCTGGCGGCCGCTGATCATCGCGATCGGCGCAGGCGTTGCCCTGCCCTTTGCCTGGATGTTCCTGCGCGCGCCGACCGTAGAACTTGCCTATGCCTGGAATATCGTGCCGAGTTTCATCGGCCTGATCTATGCCAGCGTCGCCTACACCGCTTCGCAGGAACTCGTGAAGCTCCGCATGCGGTCGTTTGCCTCCGCCTTCATGCTGTTCTGTCTGACACTGATCGGAATCGGCTGCGGCCCGCTGATTGCCGGCATGCTGTCGGACCATTTCATGACAACCGGCGCCGCCCAGCCGCTCGCCCGGTCGCTGGAAATGATCCTCGTGTTCAATGCAGCCAGCATACTCTGCCTTCTCATGGCAACGCGCAACTACCGCCGCGATGTTGCGCGGGCAGCAGAATGATCGATCTTCCACCCTGCCCCGAATGCGAATCCGTGCTGACCTATGAGGACGGACCGATGCTGATCTGCCCCGAGTGCGGGCACGAATGGAACGAAGCGGCGCCGGCGGGCAAGAAGGTGATCAAGGATTCAGTCGGCAATCCGCTCGCGGACGGTGACACGGTGAGCGTGATCAAGGACTTGAAAGTCAAAGGATCTTCTCTCGTTGTAAAGCGCGGCACCAAGGTGAAGAATATCCGCCTCGTCGACGGCGACCACGATATCGACTGCCGGATCGACGGCATCGGCGCAATGGGTCTGAAGTCGGAGTTCGTGAAGAAAGTTTGACGACCTCTTCAAGG
Source organism: Hyphomonas sp. (assembly GCA_041744615.1). Classification (GTDB taxonomy): domain Bacteria; phylum Pseudomonadota; class Alphaproteobacteria; order Caulobacterales; family Hyphomonadaceae; genus Hyphomonas. Next base: position 6,027 of record JBGTKN010000238.1, read on the forward strand.
TGAGTTTGCGTAAGACACGCCCTAAACACCCGACTCTTTCCATCCGCCTGCGGACGTTTGCTGGAAATAGCGCGTTACCAGACCGGAATCCTTCGCCGCCTTGAACTGCTCCCTCGCCCGGGCGCGCGTGTCCTTGTCGCCGTCTTCGAAGATTACCATGCAGCGTCGGAACGGCGCCTCGACCGGCGCGTCGGTGCCGTCCATCAGCATCAGCGAGTCGGCATTGTTCGCGTTCTTCAGCTTTGCCGAGAGCAGCACGGGCTGGCGTGCAGCGTCGAGGCCCGGCGCTTCGGCCTGGCCGTGCGGGAGAAACGAGGTGTCGTCGAAGGTCCAGAGAGCGGCGTCGAGTTTCGCCAGCCGTTCCAGGTCCGGCGAGACAGCGAGCACGCGCCATCCCACCTCCAGACATTTCTGCATCAGCGGCGGCGCCGCCACCTCAAGCGCCGTGCGCGAGAGGTGGTAGAACCACCATTCGGGCCGGAGGGCCTCACTCATAATTATCCGCGATCCACCGGCTGAGCAGGCGCGGACCATAGCCCGAGGCCCAGCTCGGGTCGGTTGGAGCTTTCTCGCCTTCGACCCAGGCTACCCCGGCGATATCAAGGTGGGCCCACTTCACGCCGTCCTTGACGAAGCGCTTGAGAAACTGCGCCGCCGTGATCGAGCCCGCTGCCGGGCCGCCGATATTGCGCATGTCAGCGAACTTTGACTTGATTTGCACATCGTATTCGGCGCCGAGCGGCATGCGCCAGACGCGCTCGCCTTCGGCGAGGCCAGCGGCGGTGAGTTCGGCGGCAAGGTCGTCGCTTTCCGTGAACATGCCGGCATGGTGGTGGCCCAGCGAGATGACGATGGCGCCGGTGAGTGTCGCCAGGTCGACGATGGCTTTCGGCTTGAAATGTTCCTGCGCGTACCAGAGCACGTCGCACAACACGAGGCGGCCTTCGGCGTCGGTGTTCTGCACCTCGATGGTCTGGCCGGAGGCAGAATGGAGAATGTCGCCCGGGCGGATGGCGTTGCCGTCCGGCATGTTCTCGACGAGGCCGATCAGGCCAACGACGTTGACCTTCGCCTTGCGCTGCGCGAGAGCGCGCATCGTGCCGGTGACGGCCGCCGCGCCGCCCATGTCGCCGCGCATGTTCTCCATGTTCGGTCCGGGTTTCAGCGAGATGCCGCCGGTGTCGAAGCAGACGCCCTTGCCGACGAGGATAACCGGATCGTCGCCCGGCTTGCCGCCGTTCCAGCGGATGATGCCAAGCTGGCTTTCCTTGACCGAGCCCTGGCCGACGCCCAGCAGCGCGCCCATGCCGAGCTTGGCCATCTGTTTTTCACCGAGGATCTCGACCTCTAGGCCGAGGGGGCTGAGTTCCTTGACCTTCGCGGCGAAGGATTCCGGGTAAAGGTCGTTCGGCGGCAGGTTCACAAGATCGCGCGCCAGGTAAGTGCCATCAGTCGCCGCATCAAGCGGGCCAAAGGCGGCCTTGGCAGCTTTCGGGTCGGTCGAAATGACGGTGAGGCCTGTGAGGCTCGGTTTCTGGTCGGGCTTCAGTTTGGTGAAATAGGTATCGAAACGATAGGCAGCGAGCTTTGCGCCGACGGCGACGCGGGCAGCTGATTCGGCATCGCCGGCCGTGATCGAGGCGGTCTTGAAGCCGCTGGAGCCGATGACCTTATAGAGATTGGCGCCGATCTTCTCGAGTGCGCGGGCATCGCGTTTCTTTGGCTTGCCGCCGCCCATCAGCACGGCACGGCGCGCATCGCTACCCTTGGATAGCACGACAATCGCCTGCTGCCCCGCCTTTCCATCGAACCGGCCGCCTTCCAGCGCCTCCGACAACAGGCCGCCACTGGCCTTGTCCAACGCCGCAGCCGCGGCGGGCAGCTTGTCGCCCTCGTCAATAATAAAGGCGGCAATATCGGCCTTGGCGCTTTCGGCGAATGTAATCTTCATGTGTGGAAACTCCGTTGTGAGCGGAAACTAAGCATCGACGCGCCAAGCGCAACTCGTTAGCAAGGGAAATAGCAGCCCTTAACCGCCTGTTTTAACAAGATAGAGCGTCGCACCCCGCCAAAGATGACGAAAATCCAGGCTCATCTGTTCCGTCAGATTCTGCAGGCGGTGGTGATCATCGTAGGCGGACTCGTGATGATGGCGCTGCTAGCGCAGGGCCTTTCACGCACCGACCTGATCCTGGAAAACCGCCAGTCTGCGCTGACTTACTTCTATATCGTGATGCTTGGCTCGCCGCAGGTGATTGCGCTGCTGACGCCGCTGGCAATCTTCGTCGGGGCGGTCTGGTCGCTGAACCGTATCCACAAGGATTCCGAGATCGTGGTAGCGCAGGCCGCTGGCATGACGCGCTGGCAGGTTGCCTCGCCGATCCTGCGTCTCGCACTGATGTGCGCGGTCCTGCACCTTGCCGTGAACCTCTGGGTCCAGCCCATGGCTCAGCGGGCGATGCGAGAGGCGGTCGCCGAAGCCCGGGCCGATCTGGCCGCCGCACTGATCCGTCCAGGTCAGTTCACCACCAATGGCGAGCGGCTGACCTTCTATGCGCGCGATCAGGTGGGGGGCGAGCTGCGCGGGGTGATGATTTCCGATATGACGGACCCGGATTTTCCCACCGACATTCTCGCCCGCACCGCAGCATTGGTCAGCGTCGATGGCCGGCCGACCCTGCTGCTGCGCGACGCGCTCAGCCAGCAGCTCGACAATAACCAGCAATTGTCGATTCTCGAGTTCGACCAGTACATGTTCGACCTCACGGACTTCATGAAGGAAGACACCGAGCTGATCCTCAAGGCTTCGGACAAATATCTGCACGAATTGCTGTTCGTGGACCGGAAGGACTATTTCCAGAACAAGGAAGCGGACGGCTTCCTCGCCGAGGCGCACGCGCGGTTGACGACGCCGCTGCTCAACATCGTGATGGCGCTGCTCGCCATCGTTGCGGTGCTCGGCGGAGATTTCAGCCGGCAAGGCTACAGCCGCCGAATAGGAATCGCTTCGGGAGGCGCGGCCGTGTTTCTGGTGGTCCAGCTGGCCCTGCAATCGGCAGCGGCGGACGATCCGGCCCTCAACATTGCTCAATGGGCAATTCCGCTCAGCGCCATTGGCGGACTCTCCTGGTTCTATTTCCGGCGAGGCCGGCATATCGGCAAACAGGGACCACCGCGCGACAGCCTGCTGACGGCGCGCCAGGGGGCGCTCGCCTGATGCTGTCCCGGATCCAGCGTTACATCCTCAAGGAGTGCCTGTCCGGTCTTGCCGTGGTGCTCGGCCTCTTGCTGCTGGCGATCCTGTTGATTGATGTCGTGGAGCAGCTGCGTACCGTCGGCGGTGACGTCAGTCTTAGCCTGATGAGCGCGCTGCGCCTGTCGCTGATGAAGCTGCCGCTGCTGGTCGAGCAGACCCTGCCCTTCGCGCTGCTGGCAGCGAGCATGCTGGCCTTCACACGCCTCAACCGACGGTCCGAACTGTCGATCATCCGGGCGAGCGGGCTGTCGGCCTGGCGCTTCCTTACCCCGGTGATTGTGCTGGCGGCAGGTCTTGGCATCTTTTCCTCGCTGGTGCTGAACCCGTTTGCGGCACGCCTGACGCAATCGTTCGAGTTCGAGCGCGCGCGTATTCTGAAGATCGGTCAGGAAACGCTGGCCGTCGCCGATACGGGCATCTGGCTCAGGCAAGGCGATGATACGAGCCAGTTCGTGATCCATGCCCGGCAGGTGCAGGATTCCGGGCGCACGCTGCTGGACGTGAAACTGATCGAGGAACAGCGCCTATATGATGGCCGCCGTCCGACCAGTGACTTTGCCTTTGTACGCCGGATCGACGCCGAACGGGCGACGTTGAACAACGGCTTCTGGCAGCTCGAGAATCTCGTGGAGAACCTGCCCAACCTGCCACCCGAACGCCGTGAAAGCCTCGCCATCCCAACCTCTCTGGACGCAGTAACGCTGCTGGACAAGTTTGCATCGCCCAACACGATCGGCTTCTGGGACCTGCCAGGTTTCATCCACGAAACCCGAGCCGCCGGGCTTGACGCTTCGCGCTACACGATGCGTTGGTACACGCTCACAGCTACCCCTGTCCTGTTCGTCGCGATGGCGCTGATCGGGGCACTGGCCTGCCTGCGGTTGCAGCGGCTGGGGGGAACGTCGCGGCTTCTGGCCATCGGTGTCCTGGCGGCTGTGGGCCTTTATTTCTTCACCCAGTTCTCGGCCAGTCTCGGGGCCACAGGCGCGGCGCCGCCGCCGGTTGCGGCATGGTCGCCGCCCCTCTTTGTGCTGTTCGTTAGCCTTGCGTTCATCGCTTACCGCGAAGACGGGTAACGCGGCTGCAGCCTTGACACGGCCCTACCCTCCGGACCATCTCTGCCGCCCTTAAAGAGGGAATGCGTATGAAACTTGTCGTCGTCGAGTCGCCCGCGAAGGCCAAAACGATCAACAAGTACCTGGGGAAGGACTATAAGGTCCTGGCCTCCTATGGGCATATCCGCGACCTTCCTTCTAAGAACGGCTCGGTCGATCCGGACAATGATTTCGAGATGGTCTGGGAAGCCGATTCCAAATCCGCCAAGCGCATTTCCGACATCGCGAATGCCCTAAAGGACGCCGACACCCTCATCCTCGCGACCGACCCTGACCGTGAAGGCGAAGCGATTTCCTGGCATATTGTCGAGGCGCTGAAGAAGCGCCGTGCCCTCAAGAAGGACATCGCGGTCGAGCGCGTCGTGTTTAATGCGATCACCAAGAACGCCGTCACCACCGCGATGGAACATCCGCGCCAGATCGATGCCGAACTGGTGGATGCCTACCTCGCCCGCCGCGCACTGGACTATCTTGTCGGCTTCAACCTTTCCCCCGTCCTCTGGCGCAAGCTGCCGGGCTCGCGCTCGGCAGGTCGTGTGCAATCGGTGGCGCTGCGCATCGTCTGCGACCGCGAAAACGAGATCGAACTCTTCCGCCCGCAAGAATACTGGAACATCGAATGTGAACTGCGCGCACCGGACGGCACCGCGTTCGAAGCGCGCCTTTACAGCCTGAACGGCGAAACGCTGAAGAAATTCACCCTCGGCGACAAGGGCGACGCCGACCGCGCGCTGGAGATCGTCAAGACTGGCGGCTATTCGGTCGCCAGCGTCGAAGCCAAGCCGGTGAAGCGCAATCCGCCGCCGCCGTTCATCACATCGACGCTGCAGCAGGAAGCGAGCCGCAAGCTCGGCTTCAACGCCAAGCGCACCATGCAGGCCGCGCAGAAACTGTATGAAGAAGGCCGCATCACCTACATGCGGACCGACGGCGTCAACATGGCCGAGGAGGCCTATGTCGCCGCCCGCGCAATGATCCAGTCCAACTATGGCGCGCGCTATCTGCCGGAAAACACGCGCCGCTATTCCTCGAAAGCCAAGAACGCCCAGGAGGCTCACGAGGCGGTGCGCCCGACCGATTTCCATCTGCGCCCGGAAGAGTATCACGGCGAAGGCGACCTGAAGAAACTCTATACCCTGATCTGGCGCCGCGCCGTCGCCTCCCAGATGGAAGCGGCGCAGTTCGAACGCACGACCATCGACCTCGCCTCGAAGGACAAGCGCGCCGTAGTGCGCGCCACCGGCCAGGTCGTTGTGTTCGATGGCTACATAAAGCTCTACACCGAAGGCCATGACGCCGGCGACGATGATGACGATGCCGAAGGTCGTCTGCCGAAAATGGCAGAAGGTCAGCATGCGGACCTTCTGAAGGCCGACGCAAACCAGTCCTTCACGGCGCCCCCGCCGCGCTACACCGAAGCCTCGCTCGTCAAGCGCCTTGAGGAGCTCGGCATCGGCCGGCCGTCCACTTACGCCTCCACCATGTCGACGCTGGAAGATCGCGGTTATGTCCGCATCGAGGGTAAAGCTATGGTGCCGGAGGACAAGGGTCGGCTGGTCACGGCATTCCTCGAGAACTTCTTCGCGAAGTATGTGGAGTATGACTTCACGGCAGGCTTGGAAGAAAAGCTCGACGTCATCTCGGACGGCAAGCTCGACTGGAAAGCCTTCCTGCGCGATTTCTGGACGCAGTTCGCGGTCGACATCGACGGCACCAAAGACCTGCGTGTCACCCATGTGCTTGACGCGCTGAACGAGACGCTGGGCGCCTATGTCTTCCCGCGCATCGACGCCGAAGGCAACGCCATCGAGAACCCACGTCTCTGTCCGCTCTGCAAGGAGGGCGAGCTGTCGATGAAACTGGGCAAGTTCGGCGCCTTCGTCGGTTGCTCGCGCCATCCCGAATGCAAGTATACCCGCCAGTTCTCTGCCGAGGGCGGCGAGGGCGCGATCAATCCGGACGGCAACGAGATCGGCATCCACCCCGAGAAGGGCGAGATGATCCTGCTGAAATCCGGTCGCTTCGGGCCCTATGTCGAGATGGCGAATGGCGAGAAACCGAAACGCGCCAGCCTCACCAAGTCCGACAGCCCCGACACTCTGACCCTGTCGCGCGCTGTGGAACTGCTCAGCTTGCCCCGCGAGATTGGTCCGCATCCGGAAGATGGCGAGATGATCCTCGCCAATTTCGGCCGCTTTGGACCCTACGTGCAGCATGGTAAGACCTATGCGAACCTGAAAGACCCTACAGAAGTCTTCTCCATCGGCATCAACCGCGCCGTCGACATGATTGCGGAGAAACGCGCGAAGGCTGCTGCCGGCGGCGGGCGCGCCGGTGCGCAGGCGCTGAAATCCCTCGGCGAACACCCGGACGGCGGCCCGGTCGAAGTCTTCGCCGGCAAGTACGGTCCCTACGTGAAATGGGGCAAGGTCAACGCCACCCTGCCGAAAGAGATGGCACCTGAAACCGTGACGCTGGAAGCGGCGCTGGAACTCGTGAATGCGAAAGCTGGCAGCGGCGGCGGGACGAAAAAAGCTGCCCCGAAGAAGGCAGCGGCAAAGAAACCGGCTGCGAAGAAGAAAGCGCCTGGGAAGACGTCTCCCGCAAAGAAAGCGTCCGCCGACGAATAATTCCGCCCTCTGGATGCGTGACCCTCGATGGCCGCAGGCCATCTGAGGGCCCATCTCCTGCCCTTTCAGCAAAGCATAAGGTTTAGGATCGCCCGATCAGCACCGCCCGCAATTTCCGCGCGCAATCCGGAGCGAACTCCCCTATATGCGGCCCTATGAGCTTTCCAGACCGTCAGACTGTCCTTGATTTCCTGAAGGAAAACCCCTCCGCCACGTCCAAGGCCGATATTGCCAAGGGCCTCAAGGTTAAGGGGAAAGAGCGCGCGATCCTGCGCGAAGTGCTTGTGGAACTGGAGCGCGAGGGCAAGTTGGAACGAACCGGAAAGCGCAGCTTTGCGCAGACCGACCGTCCGCCGCCGGCTGGCCTCGTCGAGTTCACGCGGCTGACCAAGGACGGGGACCTGGTTGGCCAATGCGTCGGCGACCACGGCCTGTTCGGGCCAGAGCTGATTTATGGCGGCCCCTCCGGCAAGACGCGCAGCCGCGCTCCTGCCAAGGGCGACCGCGCTATGTGCAAGATCGTCGAGCGCGATAGCGGCGAATGGCGCGCCTATGTCGTCACGCTCCTGGAAAAGCGCGTCAGCGAGAAGATTGTCGGCCTTTACAACAAGACGCCGCATGGTGGGCGCGTGTCGCCTGCCAGCCGCAAGGAGCGGCGCGAACTGCTGATACAGGAAGCCGACCGCAAGGGCGCGAGGGACGGCGACCTGGTCGTCGCGCAGCCGAAGCCGCAGGGCCGGCGCCCGTATGGTCCCGCTCTCGGCGTGATCACCGAAGTGATTGGCCATATCACGGATGCGCGCTCGGCCAGCCTGATCGCGATCCATGCCAATGACATCCCGGTCGAGTTCCCGGAAGAGGTGATCGCCGAAGCGAAATCGAAAGAGCCCGCGAAAGTTCCGCGTACCGATCTCACGCGGGTGCCGCTGATCACCATCGACCCGCATGATGCGCGCGACCATGACGACGCCGTGCATGCCGAGGAATTGCCGGATGGCTGGAAGGTGATCGTCGCGATCGCCGATGTTTCCGCCTATGTGACCGAAGGCTCAGCCCTCGACAAGGAAGCCGAGAAACGCGGCAACTCGACCTATTTCCCCGACCGCGTCGTGCCGATGCTGCCGTTCGAACTCTCGGCGGAGGCCTGCTCGCTGAAGGAAGGCGAGCTGCGCCCCTGCCTTGCCGTCGAGATGACCTTTTCGAAGGACGGCAACAAGAAATCCCACCGCTTCCTTCGCGCCACGATGCGCTCGGCTGCGAAACTCGCTTACGAAGAGGCGCAGGCCGCCATCGACGGCAAACCGGGCGGGAAGGCCGCGGAAATCCTCGACACCGTTCTGAAGCCGCTCTGGGGAGCCTATGCAGCAGTGTCTAAGGCGCGCGATGTGCGCAGCCCGCTCGATCTCGATATGCCGGAACGGCGCATCCAGTTCGATGACAGGGGCGAGATCACCGGCATCATAACCAAGGAACGTTTGGAAGCGCACCGCCTGATTGAGGAGTTCATGATCCAGGCGAACGTCGCCGCCGCCGAGACGCTGGAGCAGAAGCAGAGCCCTGTCGTCTACCGCGTTCACGATACGCCCTCGGATGCCAAGATCGCCGCCTTTGCCGAATTCCTCCAGACGCTCGACATGAAATGGAACATCGGAGAACGTCCGCAGACGCACAAGTTCAACAAGCTGCTCGCCGAAATCCGCGGCGGTGACTATGAAGGCATGATCCAGCAGATGGTACTGCGCTCACAGGCGCAGGCAATTTACTCGGAAGAAAACCTCGGCCATTTCGGCTTGAACCTAGCGCGCTATTCCCACTTCACGTCGCCGATCCGCCGGTATGCGGACCTTGTGGTCCACCGCGCCCTGATCACGGCACATGATTTCGGCCCCGATGGCCTCTCCGAACGCTCCGCCGCGCGGCTGGAAGACATCGCGAGCCATATCTCGATGACTGAGCGTCGCTCGATGGCAGCCGAACGCGATGCAACGGACCGCTACCTTGCGATCTTCTTGGCAGACCGCGTCGGCGCCGAGTTCGAGGCGCGCATCACTGGCGTCACGCCGGCTGGATTATTCGCTGCGCTGGCAGGCTCGGGCGCGGACGGCTTCGTGCCGATCTCGTCGTTGTCGGACGAATACTGGGTGCATGACGCCGCGGCGATGGCGGTCTATGCCCGCGGCTCCGGCAAGACCTTCTCGCTTGGCCAGATCGTCCGTGTGCGGCTGCGCGAAGTCACGCCGCTGCAGGGCGGCCTGCTGCTTGAGATGATCTCTGACCCCCTGCCGGCCCCAGCTGGCCGCGCCGCCGCCCGCAAGGC
>JBGTKN010000239.1:0-7748 GCA_041744615.1 Hyphomonas sp.
TGCTATGGATATACCATGAGTATAGCGCGGTCCGAGAAACTAAAGCGGCTGCTCGCGGAGTGGGAGCCCCACACCGTGATGACACGCGCGCGGCTGCAGCAGCTGGGGATCACGCCCCAGCACACGCAAAAGTACGTCGCGAGCCGCTGGGTGGAAGCGGTCGGCGCTGGCGTCTTCAAACGCCCAGGCGCGGCCCTGACATGGCAGGGCGCGCTGCATAGCCTGCAAACTCAACGCGGGCTCAAGGTGCATGTCGGCGCGCTGACAGCGCTCGCCGCCGAGGGACACAGCCACTTTGCCCGACCTGGCGGGGAGGCGGCATTCCTGTTCTGCGAAGCCGGCGTGAGTTTGCCCAAATGGTTTCGGGACTATCCATGGCGTGACCGTGTCAGCCTGACCCCGACCAAACTGCTCCCGGCCGATATCGGCGTGCGCGAGGCAGTGGTCGGCGGCTTTGCACTCATGACCTCAACGCCAGAGCGCGCCATCCTGGAGGCACTGCATCTGGCGCCGAAACAAATCGACCTCGTCGAAGTCTTTCAGGTGCTTGAGGGGCTGCAAACACTGCGGCCGAAACTCATGCAATCGCTGCTCGAAGCCTGCACGTCCATCAAGGTCAAACGGCTTTTCCTCTTCATGGCCGAACGCGCTGCGCTGCCGGTCGTGAATCGCCTTGACCAGAACGCCGTCCAGCTTGGCAGCGGCAACCGGACGATCACGCCCGGCGGCGCGTACGTCGCGAAGTTCGGCCTCATCGTCCCAAAGGAGCTGGCCGCGCATGAATGACGCCTACCGCGCACAGGTCCGATTGCTCCTGGACGTCCTTCCGCTGGTCGCGGAGGAGAAAGACTTTGCGCTCAAGGGCGGCACCGCAATCAATCTGTTCGTGCGGGATCTGCCGCGCCTCTCGGTTGATATCGACCTGACTTATCTACCGCTCCATGATCGGAGTACGGCTTTCACAAGGATTGCCGACGCGCTGCGCCGTATAAAGGCACGGATTGAATCAGTCGTGCCCGGATGCCGGGCTACACTGGTCGATCAAGGCGGCGGCATGGAAGTGAAACTCCAGGTCCAACGCGCCCGTACGCAGATCAAGATCGAGGTCAATCCGACGCTGCGCGGTCATCTCTTGCCCACTCGCACACTCTCAACCATGCCGCGCGTGGAAGAAGTCTTTGAAGCCTTCGTCGAAATGCCCGTCGTCTCACACGGCGAACTCTTCGGCGGCAAACTCTGCGCCGCGCTTGACCGTCAGCATCCGCGTGATCTTTTCGACGTGCGGGGACTTCTCAATGCGGAAGGCATCACGGGTGCAGTGAAACATGGTTTGATCGCAGGCCTTGTCGGTCACAACCGGCCGTCCAGCGAGTTGCTAAGCGGGCGCATGCAAGACCGGCAGGCGGCCTTTACGGCCGAGTTTGCAGGCATGACGCTTGAGCCCTTCGACTACGGCGCCCATAGCGAAACATTTCTGAGACTGGTGAGCATGATCCAGTCCGCCCTGACCGCCGATGACCGGGAATTCCTCGTGAGTTTCGAGGCGGGAGAACCGGATTGGGGACGCTTCCCGCACGCGGGCCTTGTGAACCTCCCCGGAGCACAGTGGAAGCTGCTCAATATTCAAAAGCTCAGGCAAGCCAATCCGGTCAAGCACAAAGAGGGCGTCGATGCGCTGAAGAAGGCTCTCGGCGATTAGTGCCGGGATGCGTTACGCCGACCGTGACAACTCGAATCCGGAATACTGAAGAAAGGCCCAACGCGAGGTTACAATCAAACGACTGATGTTCGACCGAGGCAGGGTGAACGCTGGCTCCAGCTCGGAACTGGGAGGCTTCAAGGAGCCGGGCAGTGAACTTTTGCGCTGTGTGCGGTGCGGATCTGGAATCTTCGCTCGCCGCCCGATCGGGCATCCCGTTACCAAATTGCCACACACCCGGTTCGTTTGAATTCGAAGTCTAAATCCTTAAAAATTGGAATTGCATTCGAAGTCATTTTGTGTGTCGATGTGACAAAGGCGCGCTGGCATGGCCGCCTGTTAGCTATGGAGCAGGGTGCAATGTCGATGTCGCATAATCTGAAATGGGCTTTGTCGAGCGGCGTTGCGGCGCTTGCTTTGGGCGCGCCGGCCTTGGCCCAGGAAGAGGCGCAGGGCGAAACCGAGCGCAAGCTGGGCGTCATCACAGTCACGTCGGAAAAGCGGGCCGAGAGCATCCAGGACGTGCCGCTGTCTGTCACCGCCGTATCGGGCGAAGCGCTCGGCGCGGCAGGCATCGTCGACCTCTCCACACTCGACAAGCTTGCACCGGGTCTGCAGTTCGGCCAGTCCGGCACGGATGCCCGGCCCGCGATCCGCGGCGCACGTACTGAAAACGTCTCGGTCCAGCAAGACCCGATCGTTTCGTTCTATGTCGACGGCGTCTACCGTTCGCTGACATCACAGGCGCTCGCTTCGATGGTTGACGTTGACCGTGTCGAGGTTCTTCGCGGTCCCCAGGGCACGCTCTACGGACGCAACGCCTTTGGCGGTGCGGTGAACGTGATTTCCAACGCCCCGTCGGCCGATCCCGAATATGGCGCGTCCGTTCTGTACGGAAACTATGACCGCGTCCGGGTCGAGGGCTTCGGCAACGTTCCGCTTTCGGATGATCTGTTCCTGCGCGTCGCTATCTCTTCGGACACGCATGAGCCGATCATCGAGAACAGCTTCAATCCTGAAGCAGGCCTGCGTGACAAGGATGAGCAATATGTGCGCGCCGCTCTGCGCTGGGAGCCGACGGATGCCCTTGACCTGACGCTCCGTGCCAGCCGCTGGCAGCAAGGCGGGCTCGGCAACTCCGAGTTCGGCGCCAAACTGATGGGCCGGGCCCTCAACCGCACCAATCTTGCGGCCGTGCTGACATCGCCGATCGAGCGGGTCAATCCGCGTGTCGGCGGCGGCAACAGCCCTGTTCCAGCCGATCCGTACACGATCGACTATGACTATGTGCCCGTCCTTGATACCGTCCAGGACAGTGTCGATGCAGAGCTGAACTACGATCTTGGCTGGGCCAACTTCAAGGCGTTGGTTGGCTATGCCGACTTCTCCACGCTGCGCACAGCCGATACGGATCTGTCGCGCTTCTCGAGCGGATTTGCAGGCCAGCAGGATGAAGTGGAATCCTGGTCGCAGGAGTTCCAGCTCGCGTCCAGCACCGACGGCCCGCTCGAATGGACGACCGGTGCTTACTTCCTGCAGGAGAAGAAATCAGGTCTCTTCATCTTCGATCGCTTGTTCACGACCGATGCCTTGACCAACCGTCCCACGACTACGGTCGCCCCTGTTGGATCGGACTTCAACTCTCTGGCAAAGGTCGATGTCGACAGCTACGCAATTTATGGCCAGGCTACGTATTCGCTGACAGACGCCCTGCGCCTGACGGCCGGCCTTCGTTACACCGAAGACGAGAAAGACTTCTCGCGCGTAACTACGGGCCAGAACACGACGCCGATCACCTTCCTGACAAACGCCGGCCTGCCGGCGACGGTATTCCGGGACACGGCGACCTTCGACAAGACAACCTGGAAACTCGGCGGCGAGTATGACCTCACCGAAGACAATCTCATCTATGCCAGTGCTTCGACCGGCTTCCAGTCGGGCGGCTTCAACAACTCTGCTGATGCGGTAACCGGCGGCGCGTCGTTCGATCCGCAGGAAGTCCAGGCCTACGAAATCGGATCGAAGAACGTCTTCCTTGATGGCAACATGATCGTGAACCTCGCCATCTTTCAGAACGAGTATGAAGACCTTCTTGCCAACGAGTTTGTCACGGTCGGCGCGGGTACCGTTGTGACGATCTCGACCAATGCCGGCGAAGCCAAGGCCACTGGTATCGAAATCGATGCAAGCTGGGCAGCGACCGACGCCCTTCTGCTCTCCGCCAAGGCCTCGTTCCAGAATGCCGAGTTCGGCCGGTATGTGATTGCGGAACCGATTTCAGGTGCCCAGATCGATCTTGATGGTCGTCAGGTTGCCCTGATGCCGGAGTTCACACTGAACCTTGGCGGCACGTATGACATTGCCCTTTCGGGTGGCGGTCGGATCACCCCATCGGCCAACCTTTACTATTCCAGCGACTATGTGTCGAACGACGTGGGTTATGAGTTCTCGCGCCAGGATGCCTTCTCGAAGCTCGACCTGCGCCTGACCTATAATGCGCCGGAAGATGCCTGGTATGCCGAGATCTTCGGTGACAACATCACCGACGAAGCGACCATCAACCGGACCGTGATCTTCGGGCAGGGCGCGATCGTCCAGAACTTTGCTAACCCGTCCATGTACGGCGTCCGGCTTGGCTTCAAGCGGTAGATGGATTTAATGAAACGCAGCGCGCCGGGTTAGAACCGGCGCGCTGCGCCTCCACCGAAGGACAACCCTGACCGAACAGAAAGGCTTTGCCCGACATGAGCCTTCTCGACTGGTCAATCATCGGCATCTATCTGATCGCTAATCTCGGCCTTGGGTATGCGATGAGCCGAAAGGTTCATACTGCCGAAGATTACCAGATCGGCGACCGGTCAGCGCCCTGGTGGGCTATCGGCATCTCGGTCATCGCCACCTATGTCAGCGCGCTGTCTTTTCTTGGCGGGCCGGCCTGGGCGTATGGCGACGGTATGGCGGCGCTCGCTATCCATGTGAATTACCCGCTGGTGATCTTTGCGGTCGTCGTTGTCTTCCTGCCCTTCTTTTTCAACAGCGGCGCGGCTTCGATCTACGAATATCTCGAGCACCGGTTCGGCGCGTCCTCGCGGTCCGTCCTCAGCCTGATCTTCCTCATAAGCCAGACCATCACAACCGCTTCCATTCTTGCGGCCACCGCAATCGTGGTCACGTTCGTCACTGGGCTCTCACCAGAATGGTCGATCCTTGGAATGACCGTGATCGTGCTCGTGTATACGCTGATGGGCGGCATGAATGCGGTCATATGGACGGACGTGCTTCAGGGCGTGATCCTTTTCATAGGCGCCGGCACAATTCTGTGGTGCCTGCTGGACATCCTCAATCCGGTATCCGACGCCATCGCCGTGCTCGCCGCTGCCGACAAACTGAACGCGCTGCGCACCGAACTCGATTTCTCGGTCGCCCCGACCGTCTGGTCTGGCGTCTTCGCGATGACCCTCTTTCACATCACCGTTTACGGCGCCAACCAGATGATGGTGCAACGCGCACTTGCCGCCCGGACGATCGGGGATGCCAAGAAGTCCTACCTCATGATGGGGTACGCGGCGTTCTTCATCTACCTTCTATTCTTCTCCATCGGCGCTCTGCTTTACGTGCATTTCGAAGGGCGGCGGTTCGACCAGCCGAACGATATCATCCTCGTCTTTGCCAGGAGCCTCGCCATTCCCGGTTTGATGGGCCTGCTGGTTGCCGCGATCCTGTCTGCATCCATGTCGAGCCTGTCATCTGCGCTCAATTCCCTGTCGACCGTTGGCGTTGCCGACTTCTATCGCCGCTTTGTTCGCCGCGATGCAGGCGATGGGCACTACCTCTTCGTCTCACGCCTCATGACGGTAGGCTGGGCCTTGCTGTCGGTTCCGATCGCGCTCGCATTCATCCGCAGCGGTGGCTCGGTGCTGGAAGTCCTTTCCGAAGCCGGATCCTACTTTGTCGGTGCTAAACTTGCGATGTTCGGGCTCGGCTTCTTCTCGAAGCATACAAGTGAGCGTGGACTGCTCGTGGGTGTTGCCGCAGGTTTCCTGGGGCTCGCCGTAGTGGCCGGCGGCGTCAGCATTCCCGGTCTTGTCGTGCCGGATATTGCCTGGCCCTGGTTCGTGGTCATCGGGGGAGGGATCAACATATTCGTTTCCTGGACAGCCAGTGTCCTGATCGACGGCTTCAAGCCGGACTGGCACCCGTATTCCGTACCCGGACAAATCCGGGCATTCCGGGAAAAGGGCCTGCCGGAAACCCAGGACGGCTGGTCGCTTGTCCCGGGCCGTATCGATCCCCCCGTCTGGGGCCTTCTGATCTTTTTCGCCGCAACCATCATCTTCCTGGTCTTCGCAGCGCGGCTTGGCGGAAGCTGATCGGCTTGCGATTTGCATTCGAATGCAATACGTCTTTCCTGCAGGCCTCAAGGGAGACGGTTCATGGCAATCTGGCTGAAACAGGGAATTGACCCCGACATCAAGCAGAAGACGGACAGCGCTGTTCGCAAGACCGTCGAAGACATTCTCGATGCCATCAGTGCGCGCGGCGACGCCGCCGTCCGGGAACTTTCTACCAGGTTCGATGCCTGGAGCCCGGCATCCTTTCGCCTGAGCCGCGAGGAGATCGAGGCCTGCTATGCGGAACTTGATCCACAGGCGATTGAAGACATCAAGTTTGCGCAGGCTCAGGTCAGGAACTTTGCCGAAATCCAGCGCAGCGCGCTTCGCGATGTCGAAGTCGAAACGCTGCCCGGCGTAACGCTCGGGCACAAGAATATCCCGGTGAACTCCGTGGGCTGTTATGTGCCAGGCGGAAAGTACCCGCTGATCGCTTCGGCCCATATGAGCATCGTCACCGCCCGGGTCGCCGGCGTGCCCCGGATCGTCGCAACCGCGCCGCCCTTTAACGGCCGGCCGCATCCGGCGATCGTTGTCGCGATGGACCTTGCTGGCGCCCACGAGATCTACACGATCGGCGGCGTCCAGGCGATCGGATCTATGGCCATCGGTACAGAGACGATCGCACCGGTCGATATGATTGTCGGTCCGGGAAACGCCTTCGTCGCCGAAGCCAAGCGCCAGTTGTTCGGCCGGGTGGGAATCGATCTCTTTGCCGGGCCGACCGAAACGCTGATCATCGCGGACGAGACAGTCGACGAGGATTTTTGCGCTGCCGACCTGCTGGGCCAGGCAGAACACGGACCCAATTCGCCGGCGATCCTTCTGACCAATTCTGAACCTCTCGCGAGACGCACGATGGAAGCCGTCGAGCGCCAGCTCAAATGGCTCCCGACTGCAGAAATCGCCGGCAAGGCCTGGAAGGATTATGGCCAGGTCATCGTCTGCGATAGCTATGAGGAAATGGTCCAGGTTGCCGACGAGATCGCCTCTGAGCACGTCCAGGTCATGACCCGCGATCCGGACTATTTCCTGCAGAACATGACCAATTACGGCGCCCTGTTCCTCGGGCAGGAGACCAATGTCTCTTACGGCGACAAGGTTATCGGCACCAATCATACCCTGCCGACCATGAAAGCTGCCCGCTATACAGGCGGGCTGTGGGTGGGTAAGTTCCTGAAGACCTGCACCTACCAGCGCGTGACGCGTGAAGCCTCTGTCTTTGTTGGAGAATATTGCTCGCGGCTTTGCGCTTTGGAAGGGTTTGCCGGTCATAAGGAACAGGCAGATATCCGAGTGAGGCGCTATGGCCAGCGGCCGACAGAAAGACAACCCGCCTGATGATGCGCCCGACAGCCTTCCGCTGATCCGCGGAAGGCGCGCGACCTCTTATGATGTCGCGCGTCTTGCCGGCGTCTCGCAATCCGCTGTGTCGCGCTGCTTCAAACCAGGGGCCAGCGTCTCCGGCAAGATGCGCGAACGGGTGCTGAAGGCCGCAGAAGAGCTTGAATACCAGCCAAATGCCATCGCTCGCGGGCTGATCACGCAGCGCTCCAACCTCGTCGCCGTCCTGGTCTCTGGCCGGCTCAATCTCTATTACCCAGAGGTGCTGTTCCGGCTGACGGACGAGCTTTCGAAAGTCGGCCTGCGGGTACTCT
>JBGTKN010000240.1:0-11766 GCA_041744615.1 Hyphomonas sp.
TGCGCGCCGAGAAGTTGCAGAAACGTGCGGCCAGGACCGGATTTGACTGGACCGCAACGCCGCCGATCTTCGACAAGCTTGAAGAAGAGATCGCGGAAGTGAAAGAAGCGGTTGCGAG
The DNA here is from genome assembly GCA_041744615.1 of Hyphomonas sp. Taxonomy (GTDB): domain Bacteria; phylum Pseudomonadota; class Alphaproteobacteria; order Caulobacterales; family Hyphomonadaceae; genus Hyphomonas. Next base: position 119 of record JBGTKN010000240.1, read on the forward strand.
CGGCGATCCCGACGCCGTCGAAGATGAAGTCGGTGACCTCCTGTTCGTTGTCGCCAATCTCGCCCGGCGTCTCTCGGTCGATCCGGAACAGGCGTTGCGCAAGGCGAACGCGAAGTTCGAGCGCCGCTTCCGGGCTATGGAACAGGCGTCCCTTGGCGACCGGGTCGAGTTCGCGTCCCTGACCCTCGACGAACAGGAGGCTTACTGGCAGAGGGTCAAACGCGCAGAGCGCGCTTAGGCCGAGGCTTGCAATAGCCCCGGAAATTCCGACTTGAACTGACCAAGCCGCTCCACCGATAATCGCACGACTAGTTGCGAGGCACCGTCGACTAGCGTTCGTTCTTCGGTCACGTCGCCGTTCTGGTGCAGCCAGGCGCGGGCGCGGCCGGCTTCGGGTGCCAGTACGAGTTCGATTTCCTGCTGTCCGTGCAGCAGCGACTTTTCAATCAGTTCCAGAAGCGCGCTGATGCCGTCACCCGTCAGCGCCGACACCGCCACCGCAGGAACTTCCGTTTCGAATGCCGCGAGATTCTTCATCGAGTCGGCCTGCTCCGGCGGCATCGCGTCGATCTTGTTCCAGGCTTCGATCATGGGCGGCAAGGGCAGGCCAGATTCCTTTTCGAGGCGCGCCAGAACCGTCATCACGTCGCTCGCCTGCTCGGTTTCCGCCGCGCTCGATCGGTCGCGCACATGCACCAGCAGATCGGCTTGCAGGGACTCCTCGAGCGTGGCCTGAAAGCTGTCGATCAGGTGTGTCGGCAGATCCGAGATGAAACCGACAGTGTCGATCAGTGCCGCCTCCCCGAGCGACGGCAGCTGCAATTTGCGGATCGTCGGATCAAGCGTCGCGAACGGCATGTCCTTTGCGAACACGTCGGCGCCGGTGAGCCGATTGAACAAGGTCGACTTTCCCGAGTTCGTGTAGCCGACCAGCGCAACGACCGGGGTTCCCGATCGGCGCCGACCCGCGCGTTGAACCGCACGGGTTCGCTTAACCTCATCGAGATCACGCCGCAGGCGGATGATCTTGTCATCCAGCATTCTCCGGTCCGCTTCCAACTGGCTTTCACCCGGGCCCGACAGGAAACCCGATCCGCCGCGCTGTCGCTCAAGGTGGGTCCACGTCCGCACAAGGCGGGAGCGCTCATACAGGATGCGCGCGAGTTCGACCTGAAGGCGGCCTTCTTTCGTCCGTGCCCGGAGGCCGAAGATCTCAAGGATGAGTCCGGTCCGGTCGATGACCTTCATGCCGAGACGTTTTTCGAGGTTGCGCTGCTGGACAGGCGTCAGCGCGCCGTCAATTACAGCAAGCGTGCAGTGCTGCGCTTCCAGGTCCTCTGCCATCCGGTCGACGATACCGCCTGACAGGAGAAAGGACGGATTCACTTTGCGCACCTGATCGGGCCGAACAAAACCGAGTTGGCAGCCGAGCGCCTCGACTAGGCCTGAGGTCTCTCTCAGACGGTCGGGAGTGGGCCGGTCCGCCGGCGTGAACCACGGGATGACGACGCCCGCAATCTCGGGCGCAGACAAGCGATCAACAAATTTTTCGGTCAATCCCGATCAGTCCCCGTCAATCTCTTCATCAAAGAGCTGGACGGGCGCGCTCGGCGCGATCGTCGAAATCGCATGCTTGTAGACGAGCTGCGGCGGCCGGCCATCACCGCGCAGCAGGACACAGAAGTTGTCAAACCACGTGACAACGCCTTGTAACTTGACCCCATTTACCAGAAATACGGTGAGCGGTGTGCGGGATTTGCGAACGGCGTTGAGGAAGGTGTCCTGCAGGTTTTGTTTCTTGTCGGATGACATGCGCTTTGCTTTTCCTGCTAATGTTTTTGTTATGTCCCCGAGCTAAGTCTTTTGCTGCAGGCGCGCAAGGGTTAGCCCCTCCAAAAGCTCAGCGAAAGCGCAGGAAGCAAGGTCAAAATCTCCAGCCTGCCCAAAAGCATGGCAATGATGAGAAGAATCTCGCTTCCGGCACCGAGGCCTGTATCTGGCCCCGCGACCAGCGCACCCGAGGAAGTCAGAGCCCCGATCGACAGGCGGATCGCCTCGTCGAAATCCAGTCCCATGAAGCTGAAACCGATCAGAAACACGAAAACTGCCAGCACATAGGCCACGAAATAGACCCACACGCCGATCACGCTTCGCTCGTCGAGTTCGCGGTCGCGGAACCGGAAACTGACGATCGACCGGCGATATCCAAGTTGCTGGAACTCCTGCCCGGCCCTCTGTCCAAGGACGACCACGCGTGCGAGCTTGATGCCGCCCGCAGCCGCGAGCGCCGAGCCGCCGATCAGGCAGGGCATGACATACACCGTCAGCGGAATATTGCGCGCCGAATCCGGTGCCGTGAGCGGTAGTCCTGACGTGGAGAGTGTTGATACAGACCACCCCAGCGCGTCGCCGGCTGCCAGACCAGCGATGATCGCAAAGATGGCGAACAAGACCGCGAAGATGAAAAAGATCCCGATCTCCGGATCCTGTGCAATGCCGGCCCATGCGCGGCGGCGGAAGGGTAGCCAGAACGCCAGTCCCAGCGACCCCAGAAACAGGCCCGCCCCCAGCACGATCGAAACCACCGCTGAGCCGGGACCGCGCGCGAGCGCGTCCGGATGAACGAGGCCCGTCGTGATGACGCTGACGGCGTCCGTCAACGCGCGCCCGGGCGCCACGCCGAGAACCAGCAGGGAGACGAAGATCAGCAGGATGCCCACTCCGATCATCAGCCCGACGGGTCCCACAATCCGGGGCATGGCGTCGAAGAAACTTGTGTCGGGCAGGGAAAACAGGACAGTGCGGTGTACCCCTGGGCCACCGAGGTTTATCGCCGCGAACACGCCAGCTGCGGTCACGATGGCAGCGTATGCGCCGAGAACATGCAGCGCCCCTCGCCAGAAGATTAGGCTGACCGGCCAGTCAGGTGTGGCGACCTGGATGATGGAGTGTCCGGTCGTGGTGAGACAGGCGGCAGCTTCGTGAATTGCGGTCAGCACGGAACTGTTGGCTACTCCGAAGACGAACGGCAGCGCCGTTGCGAGCGGGCAGACCAGCCACCAGAGGATCACGACCGCGAGTGCATCCGAAGCCCGCGACTTGCGGACCGGCTTCGGCGTCAGCAACAGGACGCTTGCGGCAGCAACCACGATACCCATCGCCGTCACGCCGAACGCGATAAGCTGAGCTGTTTCGCCGGCCGCCCAGGCGACCGCTGCGCCGAGCAAAGCGGCGCCCGCCACGATCAACATGAGAAGGCTCAGGACTCGCGCGACGGAGGCGTAGTTCATGGCTCAGAAGTAATCCGGATTGACCCGGAAAAACTTCTCCACGCTGCGGACCATCTCGGCTTCATAGAAGATCACGAGGTGATCCTCAGGCCGCACGAGCACATCCGAATCCGCCATCAGGATCTGATCACCGCGAATGATAGCCGCTGCCGTCACGCCTTCCGGCAAGTCGTCATATCCCAGCGATTTGCCGATGAGCGACGAGGATTCGAGCGTCACGCCCTCGGCTACTTCGGCCATGCCATCCTCAAGAGACTGAAGCCCGAGAATACGGCCGCGGCGCATGCGCAGCAGCACCTGCGAGACCGTCAGTGCACGCGGATCGAGCACCGTATCGACCCGCATATCGGCGGCGAGGCTCGCCAGTTCCGGCGCATTGATCAGGGCCAGCGCCCGCTTGGCGCCCGCCCGTTTGGCCAGATTGCTGATCAGGAGGTTGGTCTTGTCGTCGTCCGTGATGGCGATCACGAAATCCGCGCGGTCCACGCCGCCCTCGGCAAGTATTTCCGGATTGAGGCCGTCGCCCTGGATCACGATCGAGCGCTTCACCTGTGCAACTGCCTTGTTGGCGCGCTCAGCACTGCGCTCGATCAACCGTACACGGATATGGCTTTCCTTTTCCAGAACCTTGGCAACATGCAGCCCCACATTGCCACCGCCGATGATCACGACATGATCAAGGCGGGCCTGATCCCGGTTGAAGATTGAGGTGAGACGTTCGGCATGCACATCCAGAACGGCGATATAGGCCCGGTCACCCGGCTTCAGCACGTCGCGTCCACGCGGTGCACGAATGTCCGTACCGCGACCAATTCCGATAACCCGCGCAGACAAATCCGGAAACACGCCGCGCATCTGGTCGACTGGCAGATCTATGAGGGGATTGTCCGCGCCAAGTTCGAAGCCCAGCAGCTTCAATCGGCCGCCGGCGAAGTTCGCGCTCATGATGGTGCCTGGTGTGCGGAAGCGCTGAAGGATCGCATCGCCGACTTCGGCTTCCGGCGAAATCACCATATCGATGGGCAGGCCTTCCCGCGAGAAGATGTTCTTCCACGCAGCATCAAGATAGGACCGGTCGCGAACCCGGGCGATCTTGAACGGCACCGAAAAGATCGTATGGGCGATCTGGCAGATCACCATGTTGATTTCATCAAAATGGGTGACTGCAATGATCATTTCGCAATCAGCCGCTCGGGCGCGTTTCAGGACATCCGGGTGGGCTGCGTGGCCGACGATTCCGCGTACGTCGAGCTCGATGGAGACCTGATCCACAAGGTCCGGGTTTTCGTCTATAATCGTGATTTCATGCTTTTCACGCGCCAGCCGCCGGGCAATGCCCTGCCCCACGCGTCCGGCGCCGCAGATCAGAACGTGCATCTGTAAAGCCTTTCAGCCCGGCGCTCAGCTATCGTGTCGCACGCCCGTGTTTATGCCCAAAGCCTTTAATTTTCGGTGGAGGGCGGAGCGTTCCATACCGATGAATTCGGCTGTCCGCGATATGTTTCCGTTAAACCGGGTGATCTGCAGCGTCAGGTATTCCCGCTCGAACTGCTCGCGGGCATCGCGCAGCGACAGGCCAACGAGGTCGGCCGAGCCCGATTGCGCCGCCGGCGAAGACGCCGAACGGCCCGGATCACGTGGCAACTCGTCCACACTGATTGGCCGCGCTGAATCGGAAGGCGACAGGATCAGGATACGTTCCACCAGATTGCGCAGCTGGCGAATGTTTCCCGGCCATTCCATCGATTGCAGCACAGCCAGGGCTTCAGGCGTGAAGTTCCGGAACGTCAGCCCAGACGTCTCTGCGATGCGTTCGCAGAAGTACGAGGCGAGTTCGGTGATATCGTCCCGGCGCTCGGAAAGCGATGGGACGCGCAGGGGCACCACACTAAGTCTGTAGAAGAGATCTTCCCGGAAGGTTCCCTTCTCTATCTCGGCACGCAGGTCTTTGGTCGTAGCGGCCATCACCCGCACATCTACGCTTACGTCCGAACGCCCGCCGACTCGCTGAAACCGCTGCTCGGTCAGGACACGTAGAATCTTGTTCTGGGTGCCGATCGGCATGTCGGCCACTTCGTCGAGCAACAAAGTTCCCGTATGGGCACGCTCGAACAGGCCGACGCGTATCGTGCGGCCCTGGCTGTCTTCTTCGCCGAACAGGGCATTCTCCATCTGGTCCGGCGCAATGGTGGCGGCATTCACTACCACAAACGGCCCCTGGACCCGCGCCGAACTCTTGTGGATCAGGCGCGCCGCAAGTTCCTTGCCCACGCCCGCCGGTCCGGAAATCAGGACGCGGGAGTTGGTCGGTGCCACTTTCTCGATGGATGCGCGCAGGGTCGCGGCTGCCTGGCTGTTCCCGATCCAGCGCTCTTCATCGCCCGTACGATTTCGCAGCGCGGCATTCTCGTAGCGAAGCGCCGCCGATTCGATCGCACGCTCGACCACCAGCATCAGCCGGTCGGCCTTGATCGGCTTCTCGATAAAGTCGAAGGCGCCGCGCCGGATCGCAGCAATCGCCGTCTCTATATTGCCGTGACCGCTGATGACGATCACCGGCAGGATAGGATCGATCGACTTCAGATATTTCAGAAGCGACAGACCATCCATGCCGCTGCCCTGCAGCCAGACATCAAGGATCACAAGGCGGGGCGTCCGTGAACGGACTTCTTCAAGCGCCCGTTCGGCCGTGTCTGCAGTACGGACAGAGTAACCTTCATCGCCCAGCACACCCGCCATCAGCTCGCGAATATCCGGCTCATCGTCTACAACTAGAATGTCCAATGCCATGGGGCGGTATCCTCTACAAACTCATTGATCCGGGCATGTGCCCGCTATCGTGAACCAGCTCGCCTTCAGACGTGTCGACCGCCTGCATGGTAAGCGCGCCATTCTCGGGGAGCAGAACGCGTACGCGCGCGCCCCTCAGGCCGTCCGGCCGGTTCTGCAGGAAGATCGAGCCGCCATGATCCGCAATGATGCGGTTCACGATGGCCAGACCAAGGCCGGTCCCCTTCTCCCGCGTCGTCACATAAGGTTCGAGCAAGCGATTGCGCACTTCTGCCGGAAAACCCGGACCATTGTCCTCGATTACGATCTCCAGACCGCTGGCATCCTTGGACAGAAATATCCGGATTTGTCCGGACACGTCGTTTTCAATCGGCAGGCCTTCGATGGCTTCGGCGGCATTCTTCAGGAGGTTGCCGAATGCCTGCGCGAGAAGGCGCTCGTCCCCCAGGAAAGGCGCTTCCAACAGATCGGTTTCAAGCTCCAGTTCGATATCCGGCGATACCACACTCTGCGCGAAACTGGCGCCTTGCAGCACGGCGCGCATGTCAAACGGCGCAATGCTCGGCTTCGGCATCCGTGCGAAGTTCGAGAATTCCTCGACCATCCGCGCGATTTCGTCGACCTTGCGCAGGATCGTCTCAATGCAGCGGTCAAATACACCGTCGGTGTCATCTATTTTCGAGGCATAACGCCGGCGAAGGCGTTCCGTCGACAGCAAGATCGGCGTCAGGGGATTGCGAATTTCGTGCGCGATACGCCGCGCCACATCCCGCCAGGCCAGCTGGCGCTGCGCCGAAATGAGACGTGTAGTATCGTCAAACGTCAGAACGCATCCGCCGGTCGCTTCCGGCGCAGACTTCAGCCTTATGCTGCGCAATTCGCCGTCACGCGTCAGCTCCAGGCTCGCGTCCACGGCCGCGTTGCGCTCGAACGTGTCGCGCACGATCCTCTCGAAAATCGGCGCCACATCGGCCAGCATGGCGCCTTCCGGCACCTCGTCAATTCCCAGAATCTCGCAGGCTGACCGATTGGCGAGCGTGATACGTTCGTCCCGGTCCACGCGGATCACGCCCGCGCCGAGTTCCCCCAGTAACGTCTCCACAAACCGCCGTCGGTCTTCTTCATCCTTCCGTGCGCGGATCAGCGCATTCTGCTGACCGGACAACTGTTCGGTCATCGCGTTGAAGGAACTGCTGAGCGCGTGCACTTCGTCCACCGGGCCGCTGACCGGCACGCGGACCTCGAGATCGCCGTCGCGCACCGCGTGCGCCGCAGAAGCAAGCCGCCCGATAGGCCCGGTAATCCGGCCCGCCGCTTCAAGCCCCAGCCGTCCCGCAAGAAGCAAAACCAGGCCAACGATCTGAGCATATCCGATCACAAAGATCGCCTGCAGCCGGCCGCTGTTACGTTTGGCGGCGTTGTACTCCTCCAGCGCGGTCTCGGCCTCGCGAAGCGATCGTGCTGCGTTCCGGTCGAACACTTTCACGGCGTAGATGTATCCATCCACCGGCGCCGAGATACGGATCAGCGCAGTGGCAATGCCCCGCCCTTCATAGAGCGTGGTTGCCACCGCGCCGCCATCGGCTTCCTGGAAAGCCGTTCGCGGTGGGGACAGCAGAATGGCGTCCTGCACACTGGCTTCGGCTATCAGGTCCACGCCGTCCGGGCCGAGGATCGCGATCGTCAGGAATTCGCGGATCGCGAGTTCCGAACGAAGGCCGTCAAAAAACTCGGTCGAGGCATAGGCCGCCACGTCCGGCGTCCCGGTTCCGGCCATCGATTGATCGACCTGTTTGGCAAAGTTCTCGACGTCGAGCGCCGCAAGCCGCATGTCGGATTCGAAGGTCGTCTGGAAATTGTCGACATAGGTCCGGAAAATCTCGGTATTCTGTTCCATCAGCTGGTCGACGCGTTCGCCAATCCAGCGGTCGAGGCCGCGCGTGATAAACGCGCCCATGAAGACCGCAACAACCATCGAGGGAATCAGCGCGGAAAAGCCGAACAGAAGCACGAAACGCCGCGCGAGCTTGCCGCCGCCATCGTTACTGTCGCCGCGGATCGCCAGATACTCGCGTACGACGATTACCGCGAGCACGACCAGAAGGACGAAATTCAGTCCAAGCAGCCAAGGCGTCGCCCCCGCCGTCGGATCATTCGGCGCGGCACCTGAAATCGCGATGAACGTCGCAAACACCGCGACCAGGGCCGCGATAATGAAAAGACCCTCGAAGAGGGTCCAGCTTGCTTTGGTGGCCGTTGAATTTGAAGGTGTCGACACGCAATCCGGCTCAGTTAGGGCCCCGGCCCCGTTGCTATCCGGACACACATTACGTGCCCTTAATGCAACACTGGTGCACTAAAGACACGGAATCGCAGCACGTCAATCAGTCTTCTGCAATCCCCAGTGCATTGATTTTGGCACGCAAGGTGTTCCGGTTCATGCCAAGAAGCTGCGCCGCCTTGACCTTGTTTCCCGACGTTACAGACAGCGCCAGCCGGATCAGCGGCCGCTCAACACGGTCGATTACCGAACTGTGAACCATCGAATCGCCGCTCTCTCCGCCCGATACGAGGTCCCCCATCACGTATCGGTGCATCAGCGCTTCCACCTCGGCTTCGAACCCGGAATGTCCGCCCGACTGTTCGGAGGCGCCCATCCGCATCTCGCGTTCGACATCCATCAGCGTGATGATCGTGTCGGAGCTGAGCACCGCGAGCCGGATCACGAGATTTTCGAGCTCACGCACGTTGCCTGGCCAGTCATAGGCAGCCATCAGGTCGAGCGCCGATTTCTCGAAAGTGCGAGCCGCAAGGCCCTGTCGCTGCGCGCGGATCAGGAAGGCCCGCGCCAGTTCCGGAATATCTTCCTTGCGGTGGCGAAGCGGCGGGATCGCGAGCCGCATCACGTTGAGCCGGTAATAGAGATCCTCGCGGAATTTGCCCTCCTCGACGAGCTTGCCGAGATTACGCCGCGTCGAAGCAATCAGGCGCGCACCGCCAGGTTCGCGCAGCAGCTTCACCAGCTGCGCCTGGGCTTCGGCAGGCAGGTCGCCGATCTCGTCGAGATACAGGGTGCCGCCCTTCATGTGCACGGCACCATCCGTGCCGTTCGCGCCAAACAGTTCGCGGTTGATCTCGGCGGCCGGCATGGCTGCCAGGTCCAGCCCGATGAACTTGCCATTCTTGGAATGACCGAGCTGGTGGATCGCGCGCGCGGCCAGTTCCTTGCCGGTGCCGCTTTCACCTTCGATCAGCACGGTCAGGTCCGTGTTCATCACCTTCGCAATCAGCCGGTAGACTTCCTGCATCGCGTCGGACCGGCCGATCAGCGGCAAGCCCGCATCCTGGACTGCCTTCTGAGCGTCCGGATGGATCAGACGCTCGACGCTTGGCGAGGCCTTCAGCGCGCGCCGCACAAGGTTAGACAGAACGTCGATATCGAACGGCTTTGGCAGGTAGTCGAACGCGCCATGCTCCGCAGCCGAGGCAGCGGTGAGGATTGTGTTCTGGCCGCTCATCACGATGAAGGGCAGGTCAGGCCGCGCGAGCTTCATCGACGGCAGCAGGTCAAAGATAGACGTGTCGCCTAGGTATACGTCGGTGACGACGACATCCCCTTCTCCGTTGCGCACCCAGCGCTGGAGTGCGTCAGGCGAACTGGTCGCGCGCACTTCATAGCCGGCAGACACCAGCGTCTGGTTGACGATCAGGCGGATGCTCGCGTCATCTTCGGCGAGCAGAACGGTCTTGTCGGCCATGTCAGCCGGCCTCCACGAGTGGCAAGAGAACTGTGAACCGGGTCGATCCCGGCTGGCTGTCAACGCGTATCTGACCGCCATGTGCGGTTACGACTTCACTCACGACCGACAGCCCGAGTCCACGGCCACCCGACTTTGAACTCTGGAAAACATCAAAAATGTTCGCCTGGCGTTCACGCGGTATGCCGTGGCCATTATCTTCGAACGAGATCAGCATGGCGCGCCGGAGGCCAGAGCCAAGCCGCGCCTGCCGCATGGCCAGACCAGCCGCATATGCAGTGCGGATCGTCACCTCGCCGCGGCCGTTATCTTCGGACGCCGCTTCTGCGGCATTGCGCACGATATTCTGGAATGCCTGTTGAAGGTGGTCAGGGTCCGCCTGCAGCGCTGGGAGTGATGGATCAAACTCCCGCTTGAACTCGATCTTCGGGCCCATCGCGGCCCGTTCAGCCGCAATCACCTTGTCGAGCAAGGCGTGGACATTGCAGCTCTGCATGCGTGGCGCTGAAAAGAGCTCGAAGGCTGAAAGCCGGTTGACCAGCCGCTCGATGCGGCGGGCTTCGTCCTTGATGATGTCGAGGAGTTCGGCCTGCTCCGCGAGACCCTGGCGCTCCAGCAACTGGGCCGCGCCGATTATGCCGGCCAGCGGGTTTTTCACTTCATGGCCGAGGATCCGGCCAAAACCAGCCGCACCCGCAATCCCTTCGGAGGGATCACGCGCAGGCGCTTCGCCGAGCACAAGGATGAAATCGCCGCCGTCCACGCTGCGCACGCGCACATCGCAGATGGTGCGCATCGGCACCGAAGGACCGGACACCGGCGTCGAGGGCGCGGTGATCTCTGCAGGTTCGCGCGCAGCGCGGTCGATCAGTTCGAACAGCGGTGAGTCGTGATAGATCACTTCACTCAGCGGCCGGTCGATCATCGCGCGGCGTGACAGCTGCAGCAGGGATTCAGCGGCTGCATTCACATTGCAGATGCGCCGCCGGGCGTCGATGTGCAGCAGGGCGACGGGCGCAAGCTCCGACAGGTTGGCGGGCCGCGTTTGGTCAAGCGTAGGCATTTGAGACCAGCTCCTCGGGCATTCTTTCAAGATAGGCCGCGCGCAGGGCGCGGGTGAGTTCAGCCGGATTTTCTATCCGGCAGAGCGCGGACCGCAGCGTCCGGCGTTCCGGTTCCGGCAGCGGCATGGCAAGGTGATCGATTGCTGCGGAGATATGCTTGCGCACCATCCGCAGACCAAGGTTCGGACCGTAGAGGCCCAGAGAATCCGCGACCTGTTCGATAAGGCTCTCGCACTGGGCCGCAAGATCCGGCACGCGCCAGCGCCGCCCTTCAAGCGACGCGAGGATTTCCCCGACGAGCCAGGGCTGCCCCATCGCCGCGCGTCCGACCATTACCCCGTGGGCGCCCGAAAGCGCGAGCGCCGCCATGGCCGAGGCCGGATCGCGAATGTCGCCATTGACGATGACAGGAACGGATACCGCCTCGACCGTCTCACGCACCGCCGCCCAGTCCGCCGCGCCGGTATAGAACTGGCAGCGCGTACGCCCATGCACGGTCAGCATCTGGACACCTTTGTTCTCGGCTATCTGGCCGAGTTCAGCGGCATTACGGTGACTATCGTCCCAGCCGAGCCGCATCTTCAGCGTCACCGGCCTGTCGCCGGCGCCCTCGATGGCCGCATCAATGATTTCGCCCGCGAGGACCAGATCGCGCATCAGCGCCGAACCGGACTGGCCGCCGGTCACTTCCTTCGAGGGGCAACCCATATTGATGTCGATGACATCCACGCCCGCTTTCGACATCA
>JBGTKN010000241.1:0-11992 GCA_041744615.1 Hyphomonas sp.
ACCGACACGTCCTCGGCATCGCGCCATCCGCTGAGCAGCGATTGGAAGCCAAGGCTGACAAGATCGAGCTGCGAGGAAGGATCGATGGCGGCCACTTCGAAGCGCGGGCGCCGCTCGCCGGCGAGGACGATTGCGCCCGCCGTCGCATCAGTGCTGATGATGCGGGAGCCCATCTGGGACCGGAGCTGAAGACGGGTTTCCATATCGAAGACCCCATTCTTTGCCGCCGCGCCGATGGCGTCGAGAAACGCACCCTTTCGAAAGAGTTCGCGGCTTTCGCTGAGGCAGGTCAGACGTCCTACCATTACCGCAACATAGAATCTTTGTCCCTCGATTTCGCCAGCCGCCCAAGGTGCGATGTCAGGGTCGGTGAGCGCGGAGGTGAGAATGTCTTTCCAATCAGTGCGCTCGTGGTGGAGGCGTTTGTGCAGCAGGTTCATCGTGCCGCCGGGCAATGCCAGTACGACGGGGCCGCCGGCGCCGGCCATGCTGAGGGCGCAATTTACGCTTCCGTCGCCGCCCCAAGCAATAAGATAATCCGGGGACTGATCAATCGCGCGTTGCAGGACGGCCTTCACATCACCTTCCTCGAACGCGATGATTTCGGCAGAATGGCCGAGTTCGGACAAGGCACGCGCCAATTCCTCATCTCCGCCTTGCGGGACCGAACCGGACTGCAGGTTCACAAACGCAACGATCTTTTTCATCAAGGCTCCGGACAAGGGCGGTAAAGGCTACGCTGCACAACGGCCATGTCCGGCCAAGGTTCCCAAACCCCAGCTAGGGATCCCGGGCGTGACTTCAAGACGGGGCTGTGACCGGCCGGCTTGCCGTCGCGTCGAGCGGACGCCGGCAAGGTCAGCGCAAGGCCGTCAGTTCCGCCCCGCCAGCTGCAGATTCGGCTTCGGCATCAGCGCGACGGCAGACAGCACGATGACGAACCAGACGGCGATGACAAAGAAACAGTCCCGGAAGGCCAGCACGGTGGCTTCCATGGCGATCTGGTGCCCGATTGCTTCGAACGAGTGCGTGAAGGCCGTCAGCGGCGGCAGGCCGCCCGCTTCGAGTGCCTGGGATTGCATGGCGTGCTGGTACAGGAACTGGGGATTGGACTCGGTCATTTCCGAGGCGAGATGTTCGCCGTGGAATAGCGTCCGGCGCTGCAAGAGCACGGCCAGAAGATTGACCCCGAATGCGCCGCCGACCTGCATGAGGAAGGAGACGCCGCCAGTGGCCGACGCGAGCAGGTGGAGCGGGACGGCGCGGACGGCGGTCGTGTTGGCCGGCGGGTTGCAGAAAGCGATGCCGACCCGGCTCAGCATGATCCAGGCGACAAGCAGCCAATAGGGTGTCAGCGCCGTGACGCCGGACAGAAGGAAACCCGAGATCGCGAAACAGAGAATGCCGAAAGTCAGAAGCCAGCGCGGATCCATCCGATCGGTCAGGCGGCCGGCGATCGGGAAGCCGACGACCATTGCGAGTCCGGCCGGTATCATCATCACGCCCGCCGCGGTCGGCGAATAGCCCTGCACGATCTGCACGAACATCGGGATGAGATAGGTCGAGCCATAGATCGCCGTGCCGGTGGCGACGATGATCAGGCCTGCCGACCAGAACTGGCGATAGGCAAAGATAGCCGGATTGAGCGCCGGAAACGGATGGCGCCGCTCCCAGAAGAGGAACGCCACCGCAGCCATCAGCGCGACCGTGATCTTGATCAGCGTCGTGTCGGAATCCCAGCCGTCGCGATTGCCACCGGCAAAGGCCGAGAGCAGTCCTACCAGTGCGACGGCGAGCAGGCAAAGTCCCTGCCAGTCCAGAGGCGGTTTCTTCTGGTCATTTTTGCGGTCCCCGTCAGGCATCAGGAAAGGCGCGACGCCGAGCGCGAGGATTGCCAACGGAAGCGTTGCGACGAATACCAGCCGCCAACTGGCGAGGTCCACCGCGATGCCGCCGAGCGCCGGGCCGAATGCCGGGGCGAGGACCACGCCTATGGAGAACAAGCCCATCGCTGTGCCCCGTTGCCGGTCCGGGAAGGTCTGGAAGATCAGGAACATCGACATCGGCTGCAACAAGCCAGCCGAGACGCCCTGCAGGGCGCGAGCGACGATCAGGAGTTCGAGCGTGCCGGCGAACGCGCCCAGCAATGAGCCGGCGATGAAAGTCGCCATACCGAAGACGTAGGTTGCGCGCGGGCCATAGGTTGCCATCGCCCAGGCATTCGCCAGCATCGCCAGCGTGGATGACGCGAGGAATGCCGTCGACATCCACTGCGCCTGGTCCTGACCTAGGCCGAAGGCGCCGATCATGGCGGGCAGGGCGACGTTGATCGTGGTCGCGGCGAGCATGGTCGCCATCGATCCCATCAACATGGTGAGCAGGAGGAACCAGCGGTAGTTCGCGCCGAACTGGGCAAAGCGGGCCCGGATGGCTGCGCCGGCGCTGGCCGGAATCTCTGCAGGCAGGCTGGGGCTGCCCGTGCTGGTGGGAAGCGCCTGGCCCGGCGCGACGGTCAAGTTGCGGCCGGAGAGGGATCCGACTTGCGGATCCGGATGGTCACCATGGTCCCGGCCCGCAGGTGCACATCCGTCGGCTCGAGATCGATCCGGACTTTGATGCGCTGGGTGATCTTGGTGAACACGCCGCTGGCATTCGGGTTGGGCATCATCGCGGCTTCCGACAGCGTCGCCTCGCGTACCCGTGTCACACTTCCACGAATGACGCTGGAGGGATTGCTGTCCGCCTTAACTTTAACTTCAGCGCCTGGATGCACGTTGCGGATATCCGTTTCCTTGATATTGGCCGACACCCAGACTGAGTCCGGATCATGCATCAACGCCATGCGGAAACCATGCAGGGAATGCTCGCCGGCATCATAGAAGAGTTCGTCGATCACACCGGCGACCGGAGCGCGGATCGTATGCTGCTCAAGCACGACTTTCTGGGCCTCGACGCGCGCTTCGGCCCGCTCCAGTTCGGCGTGCAGCACCGAGAGGTCAAAATCGATCAGGCGGACTTCCTCACCGGTGATGCTGGCGGTGCGCTGATCGGCGGCGGCGGTTTCGCGCTCAGCCTGCGCGCGCAGCAAGGCCTGAGCAGCCGTGTCTAGCGTGTTCTTGGCCTGGTCATAGGCGCTTTTTGGAATGCGGCCCTGGTCGAACAGGTTCTGCGTGCGGTCATGTTCCTGCTGGGCGTTCTCTAGATTGGAACGGGCCGCTTCGACAGACGCGGACGCAGACCGTGTGCCGGCCTGGCGCGCCGCCACCTGGCTTCCGGCTTTCGACGTCGCGATGCCGGCGCGCGCTTCCGCGCGCGCGATTTCAGCGCGTAGCCGGTTCGCTTCGGCTTCCAGCTGGGCCAGCATGAACACCGCCTCGCGGTCATCAATCGTGTAGAGCACGTCACCGGCAACCACCCTGTCGCCTTCACTCACAGCCACGCTCGTAATGCGGCCGGAGATATCGGTCGATACCGCGATCATGTCGGAGGCAATCCGGGCGTCGGCCGTCGAGATATAGGCCGCCCTGTCGAGAACGAACCGGACCGCGAAGGCAACGAGGAGCACAGCGGCGACCAAGGCGATGCGCTGGCGAGTGCGGGGCGATTGCAGATGTGCGGCGGCGCGTTGCCGCGTTGTCTGCGTTGTTTCGGTCAGAAGTTGCGTATCGCCGTCCATCGCTTTGATCCGGCATGGAAAAACGCCGGAATGTTCCTCCCTGACGGTCTACCAGCGGGTGCCTTTTGCGCGTCCCGTTCGCCGTCCCAACCCACTGATCCCGGACATAACGCAAAGGCAAGCAAGCCCTATTCTGCTCGGCGCCGTCACACCTTTGGCAGACGCGCCAGATTCGGCATGTATCTCGGCCGACGGTAGGCCTATAAGGCCCGCAAACATGAGGAGACACGCCATGCGCGAGGTGCACCATTTCATCGGCGGCAAGGCCGTAACCGGCACATCCGGCCGGTTCGGCGACATCTACAATCCCAATACCGGCGAGGTTCAGGCCCGCGTGGCGCTGGCGACCGCAGCTGAACTTGGCGCGGCGGTTGATGCGGCCAAGGCGGCGTTCCCCGGCTGGGCAACCACCAATCCGCAACGCCGCGCGCGCGTGATGTTCGAATTCAAGCGCCTCGTCGAAGCAAACATGAACGAGCTCGCGCATCTGCTCTCGTCCGAACATGGCAAGGTGATCGCCGACTCGAAGGGCGATATCCAGCGCGGCCTCGACGTCGTGGAGTTCGCCTGCGGCGTGCCGCACCTGCTCAAGGGCGAGTATACCGAAGGCGCCGGTCCCGGCATCGACGTCTTCTCGATGCGTCAGGCGCTCGGCGTCTGCGCCGGCATCACGCCGTTCAACTTCCCCGCCATGATCCCGTGCTGGATGGCGGCGGTGGCCATTGCGTGCGGCAACACGTTTGTCCTGAAGCCCTCGGAGAAGGATCCCTCGGTACCGATGCGCCTCGCCGAGCTGATGCTCGAGGCGGGCGCGCCGGCCGGTGTGCTGAACGTCGTCAACGGCGACAAGGTCGCCGTCGATGCGATCCTCACGCATCCGGACATCAAGGCTGTCAGCTTCGTCGGATCGTCCGACATTGCACAATATGTCTATTCGACCGGCACTGCGCACGGCAAGCGCGTTCAGGCGATGGGCGGCGCGAAAAACCACGGTATCATCCTGCCGGACGCCGACATGGAGCAGGCTGTCAAGGACATCGTCGGCGCGGCTTATGGCTCGGCGGGAGAGCGCTGCATGGCGCTTCCAGTCGCCGTGCCGGTGGGCAGGAAAACGGCGGACGAGTTCGTCGAGCGCATGACCGCCGAGGCGCAGAAGCTGAAGATCGGTGTCTCCACCGACAAGGACGCGCACTATGGCCCGGTCGTCTCCGCCGTGCACAAGGCGAAGATCGAAAGCTATATCCAGATGGGCGTTGATGAAGGCGCCAAGCTCGTGCTCGATGGCCGGGGCCACACGCTGCAAGGCCACGAAAAGGGCTTCTTCATAGGCCCGTCGCTCTTCGATCATGTGAAGCCCGGCATGAAGTCCTATCATGAGGAAATCTTCGGGCCTGTGCTGCAGGTGGTCCGCGCCGAGACGCTGGAGGAAGCCGCCGGCTATGCCTCGGATCATCAGTACGGGAACGGTTGCGCCATCTTCACCTCCAATGGCCGCGCGGCGCGCGAGTTTGCCGCGCAGGTGAATGTCGGCATGGTCGGCATCAACGTGCCGATCCCGGTCCCGGTCGCCTATCACACCTTCGGCGGCTGGAAACGCTCCGCCTTCGGCGACACCAACCAGCACGGCCCGGAAGGCATCAAGTTCTGGACCAAGATCAAGACCGTCACCCAGCGCTGGCCGGACGGCGATGTCGGCGACCAGGCGTTTATCATCCCGACGATGGGGTAAGCATGTCGCCCGGCAGCTTGTCGGGTATTCGCAGGTCAGGTAATCCGGTCGGATCGCAATCGAAACCGGGGAGGGTTTCATGACGACTGCCAATATCTCTGCCCCCGTGGCGGATGATCGACGCTTTATCCGCAACCTCGCAACCGGAATGGCCATCATTCTGGTGGCAGGGTTCGTGGTCCAGCTTGCGCTGGGCCGGTCGAGTTTCAATGCGCCGCTGGTGGTTCATGCCCATGGCGTCGTATTCATGGGCTGGGTCGGCATCGTGCTGACACAGGTCTGGCTGGCCGGGGCCGGCAACTTCGCGCTGCATAGACAGGTTGGCAAGCTGGCGGCCATCTGGGCGCTCGGGCTGCTCGTTTTCGGAACCTGGGTGACGGTCGCGGCGGTGCAATCCGGGCGCACGCCGTTCTTTTTCCAGCCGCAGCACTTCATCGTCGCCAACCCGATTTCGCTCTACGCCGCCATCGGATTGCTGGCCGCGGCCTATGTCATGCGCAAGCAGACTGACTGGCATGCACGCCTGCAGATCGGCTCCTTCGTGCTGCTGATGGGGCCCGGCTTCGGACGGCTTCTGCCGATGCCTTTCCTGACGCCGTACGCCTTCGAGATTGCAGGTCTGGTCGCGCTGATTTTCCCCGCCATCGGCATTTTCTACGACTGGCGGACCCATGGCCGTCCCCATCCCGCCTGGTTCTGGGGAATCGGCGTGATGCTGGCCGTGGTCGTCGTGTCCCGGGTCATCGGCTTCTCGCCCGTGGGTGAGGCGGTGTACGATGCGGTCGTGGCGGGCACGCCAATAGCCGGCACCAGCGGCCTCGATTTCCTGCCGCCTCCGGGACCGCCTCCTGGCACCTGAGGCGAAGATTCCGGCGCGCTTGCGCCATACCACTTGAAAGGCCGCCCTGAACCGATGACCGACTACAAAACCATCACCGTCGAACAAAAGGGCCGCGTCGCGGTCGTAACGCTGAACCGGCCCGACAGCCTCAACGCTCTAAATGCCGAGATCATGGCCGAGGTCGTCGCGTGTTTCGCGGCCACTGACCGGAACAAGGATATTGCCGTCAGTGTACTGACGGGTGCCGGCCGCGCGTTTGCTGCTGGCGCAGACATCAAGGAGATGCAGCCGCAATCCTTCTCGGACATGTATGTCGAGGATTACTTCGCCGGTTGGGACCGGTTCGCCGCCAGCCGCAAGCCGGTGGTCGCGGCGGTCAACGGTTTCGCCCTCGGCGGCGGTTGCGAGCTCGCCATGATGTGCGACCTTATCATCGCCTCCGACAAGGCGAAGTTTGGCCAACCTGAGATCAAGCTAGGCGTCACGCCCGGCATGGGCGGCTCCATCCGACTGACGAAAGCCGTCGGCAAGGCGAAGGCGATGGACCTTGTCCTTACCGGCCGAATGATCGATGCCGCCGAAGCCGACCGTATCGGTCTCGTGTCGCGCGTCGTGCCGCATGACAGGCTGATGGAGGTCGCGCTCGCCGCGGCAAACGAGATGGCCGCCTTCTCGGTTCCTTCCCTGATGGCCGCCAAGGAAATGGTCGCCCGCGCGCTGGAACTTCCGACCACGGAAGGCGTGAAGTTCGAACGCCGCCTGTTCCAGGGCCTGTTCGGCACCGCCGACCAGAAAGAAGGCATGGCCGCCTTCAGCGAGAAACGCCCCGCAAAGTTCGAGGACAAGTGACATGACCAGGATTGCCTTCATCGGCCTCGGCAACATGGGCGGCGGCATGTGCGCCAACCTCGTGAAGGCCGGCCACACCGTCGCAGCATTTGACCTCAACACCGAGGCTGTCGCCGCCGTCGCCGCGAAGGGCGCCCGCGCTGCTTCGTCCGTCGCGGATGCGGTAAAGGATGCCGATGTCGTCGTCTCCATGCTGCCCGCCGGCAAGCATGTTCTCGGCGTCTATTTCGGCCCGGACGGCGTATCGGCCCATGCCAGACGCGGCACGCTGCTGATCGACTGTTCCACCATCGCCGTCACCGACGCACGCGAGGCGCATGTGCAGGCGGACATCTCGGGCCTCATCATGGTCGATGCCCCCGTCTCGGGTGGCACGGCCGCAGCGGACGCCGGCACGCTGACCTTCATGGTCGGTGGCACGGAGAAAGCCTTCGAGAAGGCCGAACAGGTCCTCAAGGGCATGGGCAAGAACATCTTCCATGCCGGCGGCGCCGGAAACGGGCAGGCTGCCAAGATTGCCAACAACATGCTGCTCGGCATCTCGATGGTCGGCACCTGTGAAGCCTTCAATCTCGCCGAAAAGCTGGGCCTGGATGCTGAGACCTTCTTCAAGATATCTTCGGTTTCCTCCGGCCAGTGCTGGTCAATGACCAGCTATTGCCCGGCGCCTGGCCCACTGCCGACGTCGCCCGCCAACCGGGATTACAAACCCGGTTTCGCTGTCGCCATGATGCTGAAGGATCTCCGCCTCGCCGCCGATGCTGCCCGCGCCGCCGGCGCCGAAATCCGCCTCGGCGAGCATGCGGGGAGCATCTATCAGGACCTGTCCGAACGCGGCCATGACGGTCTCGATTTCTCCGGCGTGATGAAAGACCTGAAAGGCGGCCTCGCCTCTTGAACACGCCGGCCCCGGAGTGCGAGGCACTGCAGCTGACTGAGGGCGCGCGTCAAATCGCCAGTTGATTTTGTCTCGCATTGGTTGTTCGGATTGTGAGGAGACTCGGGGGGGAGCTCGTCATGGGAATACTGGCAGAAAGCCGGATACATCGTCGTTCCAAGCGGCCTGAACCTGAACTTTCCGGGCCAAATCCGCACCGTTTCCGTGGCCCGTTCCCTGCATGGCGTGTTTCGCCATGATCGTGATACTCTCTACTTTGAATGGTGAATCGCGCCTGCGCAGCATGCTTGAAGCGATGCTGAGCGTGCAGTTGCCTGCTGGAACGACCTTCCATGTCGTTGATAACGGCAGTGAAGACCGCACGGCGGACCTGCTCGCCGAGTACGCCTTAAAGTTGCCGTTGGTTATCTACAGCCAGCCGGTGCGCGGCAAGAATCACTGCCTCAATCTGGTGCTCGCAACGGTTAGCGAAACGCTCGAACCCGACGAACTCGTCGTACTCACGGATGACGACATCCTGCCGTGTCCGGAATGGCTGGAAGAACTCCAAGCCGCCGGCCGAGCGCATCCGGACTGCGATGTTTTCGGCGGCCGCATCATGCCACACTGGCCATCACGCGGCACCGCAACCCTGGATGCCGTGCAGCGCCATTTCGGCGTCCTGTTTTCGATCACCTCGATACCGGAAGGACCAATCCGCTGCGAAGCCGCGTGGGGCCCGAACATGGCGGTCCGGGGCCGTGTCTTCAAAGACGGTTTCAGGTTCGATCCCCAGTTCGGGCCCAACGGCCAGATGGGGTACCCGATGGGGTCGGAGACCGAACTGATGGAGCGGCTGGACGCGGTGGGCCGCCGCGCCTGGTTTGCAGAGCGGGCCTGCGTCCGCCATATCATCCGCGCTGCGCAGCTCGACACGATCAACATCATCCAGCGCGCCTTCCGGCATGGCTACGGTGTCGGGCGCCGGCGCCAGCGGCATCGGGGACTCGCCCGGCTGGCCTCCCTCCAATTCAATGCCACCCGCGCCCTGATGCTCGCCCACCTGCGGAGGCTGGTTTCGGGCCCGGCGCAGGTTCTGCTGGCCGAGTATGAAGAAGCCTGGGCCCGGGGCTTCGCGCACGGCGCGCATTCCGAATATCGGGCAGGCAGCCGGCGTGCCAATGCCGGTGCTGCCCTCGACGAGCACCTGGCTTCTGCGCCTGATCTCCTGAACTCCTGAACCCGCTCGCCCGGCGTTTTCCCTTGCTTGCCTTTGCGGCACGTCCGGTCGATTACGTATTGAGGCGCCTTCCTTCCGGGCGACACTTGCACGCATCAGACATTTGGCTCGCGGGCACACGCGGCGAGTGGGAGAATTAAAATGGCCGATACTGCAACCCTTCAGGCTTCAAAGACCAAGGCAAAGACCGAGCATTTCGATGTGTTGATCGTCGGGGCAGGCATCTCGGGTGTTGGCGCCGGCTACCATCTGAAAACCAAAAGCCCGAAGAAGAAGTTCGTCATCCTTGAGGCCTACGATACGTTCGGCGGCACCTGGCATATGCACAAGTATCCCGGCATCCGCTCGGATTCGGACCTCTACACCTTCGGCTATCGCCACAAGCCCTGGGTCGGTCCGCCGATCGCCAGCCGCGACGAGATTCTCAAATACATGGACGAGGTGATCGCCGAGAATGATCTCGCGCCCCACATCCGCTATCACCACAAGATCGCGTCTGCGAGCTGGTCGAGCACAAGGAAACGCTGGACCGTCAAGGCAGAGCGTCTCGACACCGGCGAAGTGCTGACGTTTACCGCCAAGTTCCTGTGGATGTGCCAAGGCTACTACAACCATGCCGAGGGCTACACACCCGAATGGCCCGGCATGGAAACCTTCCGTGGTCAGATCGTCCATCCGCAGACTTGGCCAGAGGGCCTGGATCTCACGGGCAAGAAAGTCGTGGTGATCGGATCCGGGGCAACCGCGGCCACTGTGGTACCGGCCATCGCAGGCAAGTGTCATCACGTCACGCTGCTGCAACGTTCGCCGACCTACTTCATTCCGGCCCGCAACGAGAACCTCCTCGCCGACGAGCTGCGCACGCTGGGCGTGGACGAGACATGGATTCACGAGATCGTCCGCCGCAAATATCTCTTCGAACAGGCTGAATTCACACGCCGCTCCTTTGAAGAAGCGGAAGTCCTGCGCGGCGAGCTTCTGGAAGGCGTCAAGGCATGCCTCCCGGAAGGCTATGACATGACCCATTTCACGCCGAGCTACAGGCCCTGGCAGCAGCGCGTCGCCTTTGTTCCGGATGCGGACCTTTTCGAGGGCATCAAGGCCGGGCTGGCGAGCGTCGTCACCGACCATATCGAGCGCTTCACGGAGAAGGGTATCCTGCTCAAGTCCGGCCGCGAGCTAGAAGCAGACGTGATCGTGACCGCCACCGGCTTCAACCTGAGTGTCCTCGGCGGCATCCCGTTCGAAGTGGATGGCAAGCCCGTCAACTGGGCTGACACGATCACCTATCGCGGCATGATGTTCACCGGCGTGCCCAACATGGTCTGGGTATTCGGCTATTTCCGCGCCAGCTGGACCCTGCGGGTCGACATCATGGGCGATTTCGTCACCCGTCTGTTGAAGCACATGGATGCCAAGGGTGCCAAACAGGTCGACGTCGCCTTGCGCCCACAGGACCACAACATGGAAATTCTGCCCTGGATCGATGAGGATAATTTCAATCCGGGATACCTTGCGCGGTCCATGGACCAGATGCCCCGCCGCGGGGCGCACCCCGAATGGGGTCACTCGCAGAATTACTGGAAGGAAAAGGACGAACTGCCCCTGATCGATCTGGACGCGCCGGAATTCCGCTACAGCTGACGCCGGGCCGCACGGGCCCTCTCTTGCCGAGGCCTTGCAACCCCGGCATGAGGGGCGCCGATGACCGATACCAGCGCCCCCACGCCTGCCGAGCAAGGGAAGATCGACGCGATCTTCCTGAGCGACCTCACAGACGCCGTCGGTGAGCGTGATGTCCGCTGGCTGGCGCGCACGCTCAAGCGCATGCACCCGGCGGACGCCGCTGATGCGCTTGAAGCCCTCTCCTACGACACGTTCGAAGAGGCGGTTGAACTCCTCGGTGGCCAGCTCCCGCCCGAAATCCTGATCGAACTGCGCGATTCCTACCGTGAAGACGCCGTCGATATGCTGCCCGACCAGGCGGTGGCGCAGGCCCTCGACGAGCTCGATTCTGACGACGCCACCACGATCCTCGAAGACCTCGAGGAAGACCGCCGTGAGCGCATCCTCGATGACCTCGCGCCGGTGGATCGGGCCGAGCTTGAACGCAGCCTCGGATACGAGGAGGAAACGGCCGGCCGCCTGATGCAGACGGAATTCGTCGCCGTGCCGGAATTCTGGACCGTCGGCCAGACCATCGACCATGCCCGCGCGCTCGGCACCGAACTGCCGGAAGTTTTCCACGAGATCTACGTGATCGACCCCGCCCACCGCCTGCTGGGCATCGTCCCGCTGGCGAACCTGCTGCGCCAGCCGCGCGACACGCCGCTTGAAGACATCATGAACGAGCCGACGATGACGCTCGACACGTCCACCGACCAGGAAGATGTGGCCTACCAGTTCCAGAAATACTCGCTGGCATCGGCCCCCGTCACCGATACCGCCGGCCGCCTCGTCGGCATGATCACCGTCGATGACATGGTCGACGTCATGCATTCGGAACATTCGGAAGACCTGCTGGCCCTTTCGAACGTGTCCTCGGCGGATGCGTCCGACACGGTGTTCGAAACGGTGAAGGCCCGCCTCCCTTGGCTCGCTATCAACCTGTTCACCGCTTTCATCGCATCCGCGATCATCGCCATGTTCGAAGGCGCGATCGAGGAAGTGGTGGCCCTCGCCATTCTCATGCCGGTCGTGGCGGCGCTTGGAGGCAATGCCGGCAGCCAGGGACTTGCCGTGGCCGTCCGCGCCATCGCGTCGCGCCAGCTGGACGGCGC
>JBGTKN010000242.1:0-2317 GCA_041744615.1 Hyphomonas sp.
TGGATTGGCAACGAGGCTTGCCCCATGCGGCACGCGCGCCATGCGCCGGCGCGGCGCAGTGAACTCGGTGTTCATCGCTGCGTAGCGGGCGGCCATGTCGCGGATCGCATCCGCGTGTTCTGAAATGCCGACGCCGAACGCGGCCGCGATGGCGTCCGCCGTGATGTCGTCATGCGTCGGGCCGATGCCTCCGGTAGTGAAGACGTAAGTGTACTTTGCGCGCAGGGCGTTTACGGCGGCGACGATCTCGGCCTCGATATCCGGCACCGTCCGGCATTCCATCACCGGAATGCCTAGCGGCTCAAGATACTGCGCGACCTGCTGCAGATTGATGTCGCGCGTCCGGCCGGAGAGGAGTTCGTCCCCGATAAGCAGGACGGCGGCGGTGGGATCATTCATTCGGTGTTTCCAGAGCCTTGTAGACGAGACCGGCGGATTCCGTACGCGCGTCGAAAGCCGGGCCGGCCTGTCCGAAGCGCTGGACCATTCCGATGAGATAGAGCTTGCGGGCAGGGTCCACCCAGAACCATGTGCCCGCCGCACCGCCCCACATATAGGCGCCCTGCGGGAAGTTGCGGGGATTGGCCGCATCGAGGATCACGGCGACGTTGAGACCGAAGCCCACGCCCGCCGCTTCACTGCTAGCCGTGCCGTCAAAGCCGAGGAAGGCGCCGTCAGGCAAGACGTCGGTGGCCATCATCGCGACGGTTTCAGGTTTCAGGATTCGGACACCGTCGAGGCTGCCACTATTCGCAAGCATCTCGGCGAAGCGCGCGTAATCGTCCATGGTGCTGACGAGCCCGTGCCCGCCGCCTTCGAACGCGATCATGCCCTGCCGGTACTGGAAAGCGGGCATGGGCAGCGCGGCGAAGACGCCGTGCTCCTCGCTCCAGCCCCAGACATCGGAGAAACGGTCATAGTCCGCCTCCGGAACAAAGAAGCCCGTATCCTTCATGCCGAGCGGACCGAACAGGCGCGTCTCGAAGAATTCGCCCAGCGTCTGGCCGGAGAGCCGCTCGATCAGCGCGCCCTGCAGATCCACTGCGATGGAATAATCCCAGACTTCACCCGGCTGGTGGAGCAGCGGGATGCTGGCCACTCGGGTGACCATCTCTGCCATCGTGGGCGACTGGAACACTTGCTTCTTCTGGAACATGTC
Organism: Hyphomonas sp.; assembly: GCA_041744615.1. Lineage (GTDB taxonomy): Bacteria > Pseudomonadota > Alphaproteobacteria > Caulobacterales > Hyphomonadaceae > Hyphomonas. The sequence continues at coordinate 1,160 of JBGTKN010000242.1, forward strand.
GTTGACATAGTCCCCGCCGCGCAGGCCGTAGCCGAAACCGGCCGTGTGGCTCATCAGTTCCCGGACGGTTGCCGGGCGCGTGGCGGGCACGAGGATCGGCTCGCCTTCCGCATCAAGGCCGTTGAACACCTGCAGACCCTCGAATTCGGGAAAGTATTTCGTGATCGGATCGTCCAGCTGGAACGCGCCTTCTTCCCAGAGCGTCAGCAGGGCGACGCCGGTCACCGGCTTCGACATCGAATAGATGCGCCAGATCGTGTCGTCGCCCACCGGCGCGCCATCAGCCTCGCGGCGAATTCCGTAACGGACATCGCTGATCACCTCGCCGCCGCGAACGAGGCGCGTCGCAATCCCCTTCACCGCTCCGTCGTCCACATAGGCGGCCATGCGAGCCTCCAACGCGGCGATGCCTTCCGGGCGGAAGGCCGGCGGCGCAGTTTCTGCCTCCAGCGTAGCAGGCGCTGCAGCGGTCACCGGCGTGCCGGCGCAGGCACCAAGAGCGAGCGCCGCAAGAATGAGCAGGCTGGACACCCGTCCGGTCATCGATGTGCGCATGTCTGTTCTCCCTCGCGGTTTTATGGGCCGTTAACTGGCAGGGGCCAGCCCGTTCGGCAAGAAGGGAGTAGAAAACCGCCTCCCGGCCTGCCATATTGTCCCGATGACAGACACAGACCTCCTCCTGCCCCTGCGCACCGGCGAAATCCGCACCCACGGCCCCGAAGGATTCGAGGGCATGCGCCGCGCCGGGCGGCTAGTGGCCGAATGCCTCGACATGCTGGTTCCGGAAGTCAAACCTGGCGTGACGACCGACTATCTCGACCGCCGGGTCTATGAATTCGTGCACGACCATGGCGCGACCTCGGCGACCATCGGCTACAGGGGCTATCGCCACGCGTCCTGTATCTCGGTGAACCACGTGATCTGCCACGGCATCCCCGGCCCGAAAGCGCTGAAGGATGGCGACATCGCGAACATCGACGTCACGTTGATCGTCGATGGCTGGCACGGCGACCATAGCCGGATGTACGGCGTCGGCGATGTGAAGCGCAAGGCCGAGCGCCTGATGGAAGTGACTTACGAGGCCCTGATGGCCGGCATCGCACAGATCAAGCCCGGCGCCCGTTTCGGCGACATCGGCGGCGAGATCAGCGAAGTGGC
>JBGTKN010000243.1:0-4402 GCA_041744615.1 Hyphomonas sp.
GGCGGCAGGGCGCCGAGTGTGCCGAGCGGCGAGGTTTCGGTCATGCCCCAAGCATGCGTTACCTCGACATCGTAATCCTGCTCGAAAGCGCGCAGGATACGCTCCGGAATGGCCGAGCCGCCGATCAGGACTTTCTTGAGATGCGGCAGTTTGAGGTTGTTGGCCTGCAGGTGGGTGAGCAGCATCAGCCAGACGGTGGGCACGGCGGCAGTGATCGAGACCTTTTCGGAGTCGAGCAATTCATAGATGGAGGCTCCGTCCATCTGGGCGCCTGGCATCACCATGTTGGCGCCGGTCGCCGGGCAGGACATGGCAAGGCCCCAGGCATTGGCATGGAACATAGGCACGACCGGCAGGACGGAATCTGATGAACCCATGCCCATCGCATCCTTGCCCATGGTGACGAGGGTGTGGAGCACGTTGGAGCGGTGGGAGTAGAGCACGCCCTTCGGGTTGCCGGTGGTGCCGGAGGTGTAGCAGAGGCCGCAGGCGGTATCTTCCGGGAAATCGCCCCAGCGCACATTCTGCGAGCGCCCGTCGATCCAGATGTCGAAGGGAATCGCACCGAGCTTGTTCTCGGGCATGGTATCGGCGCCGGCATAGATAACGAAGGTCTTCACCGTTTCGAGCTGGCCGCGGATCGCCTCGACGATTGGCAGGAAGGTCTTATCGAACACCAGCACCTTGTCTTCAGCGTGGTTGGCGATCCAGGCGATCTGCTCGGGATGGAGGCGCGGGTTGATCGTGTGGAGGACCGCGCCGATGCCCATGGCGCCGTACCAGGTGGCCATGTGGCGTTCGGAGTTCCAGCCGAGGGTGGCGACCCGGTCGCCGAGGACGATGCCGGTATCCTTGAGGGCCGAGGAGACTTGCTTGGCCATGGTGAAAAGCTGCGCATAGGTGGTGCGCGTGATGTTGCCTTCAACGCGGCGCGTGACGATCTCGCGGTCGCCGTGCTGCAGGCGCGCGTGCTCGAGGATCTTGTCCACGGTCAGCGGCCAGTCCTGCATGATGCCTTTCATTTGATCTTCCTCCGGTTCAGCGCGACTCGGAGGCCCGGCGGCGCTTGTGATTTTTCGATGCCCTGTCTATGCGGGCAAATGACTTGGCGCAAGGAAAGGACAAGGGGCATGTCGCGACTTCTGGTAGCGGTGGCGTCAATTGCGATGCTGGCGGGATGCGGTGGACCCGAGGCGACGGCAACCGAGGCGGAGCCAAAAGCGCCCCCGGGAGAGTTCGAGCAGGTGACGCGCATCAGGCCGCTGCCGGAGATGTTCGACTGCCTGCGTGAGCAAGGCGGCGTGGTGGTGGCGGCTCACCGGGGCGGGTTTGCGCCGGGCTATCCGGAGAACACGCTGGAGACGATGCAGCACGCGCTGAGCCAGGGTATCCGCGTGTTCGAGATCGACGTGGCCTCGAGCCGGGACGGTGTCTTGTTCCTTCACCATGACGATCGGTTCGGCCGCACAGTCGCCGGCGAGGGCTATGTGTCGGATACCGACTGGGCGGATATTGCGCGCCTACTGCTGAAGGATAGCGAGGGCGCGCTGACCGGGTTTCATCCCACGAGGCTGACCGATGCCCTGCTCTGGGCCAAGGCGCATGGCGCGATCCTGGAACTCGACCGCAAGCAGACGACCGGCTTCCGCAACATCATCGAGGCAGTGCATGCGGCGGGCGCGGAGCAGCATGTGATCATGATTTCCTATACCAACGAGGAAGCCGCCGCCATCGCGAAGCTCGACAGGGCGCTGATGATGACGGCCTCGGCGCGCGGCGACCGGGATATCGGAAAGCTGGAGGCCTTGGGCGTCGACCGGACGCGGCTGATCGCCTGGACCGGCACGCGCGAGCCCGATCCGGCGGCGTTTGAACGGCTGGTGGCGGAAGGCGTCGAGCCGGCCTTCGGCACGCTGGGGCGCAAGGGCGAGCGGCTTGATGACCAGTACTGGGACGACGGCGATGGCAGCGAGTATCAGCGGCTGGTCGACGACGGGGTCGTGCTGATAGCCACCGACGAGCCGTACCGGGTTGCGGACTGGCTGGACGCGGACGATGCAGGCTGGGCGGCCTGTGCGGTGCGTTAGGCGCGTGCGCGTTTTGCCACAAACCAGAGCCAGACGAGCAGGACCGGCGAGCCGAGTTCGATGAAGGCGCCGATCTGTTGTTGCTCCGTACCTGGACCGACAGCGCCCTGTGACAGGAGACGACCTACGCCGCCGATGAAGAGCGCGGCGCAGACGAGGGCCATCAGTGCGAAGTGGCGCTCGATCTTCGGGAGCGCGTACCAGATCAGGAAGCTGACGAGGATATAGACGCCGGACATGTAACGGTACTGGTTGTCGACGGCGGCGGAGAGCGCGGCGGCGGGGTCAGCTCCGGCCATGCCGGACAGGAGTCCCATCGCGGAAAAGGCGACGGGAACGAGCGAGAAGAGACCGAGGACGATCTGCAGGCCGAGTTTCATGAAGGTTCCCCCTTAGGCACTGATTTCCATTCAAGCCCTGCCAAACAATGACGCCTGCGTCATCTTTTTTCTTGCGCCGTGTCAATACACACGGGGCGGAAGGGCCAGCCGATTGACGCTGCTCCGCGCGCACAGTATGAGCCGCGCGGGCTCTGGGACGCCCGCCGCTCGCCAGGCTTCGGCCTCAAGGTGAAGATCCCCCGGCGCAAACACGCCGCGACAACTCACGGAAACATGTCCTCACCGGCAGTTCCGCGGCAAGGCGAGCCCCGCTGCAAAGTGACTGCCCGGACCGAAGGATAGATCCGATGACTTCCCCGATTGCCAACCGGGACCAGGCGAAGGCCCGAGCCCGCGAACTGCGCGCCGAACGTGGCGCAAGCGGTGCGCCCATTTCCCATGCCGAAGCGCTGGAACACGTGGCTGCCGAATTGGGCTACCGCGACTGGAACACCGCCTCGGCGCGCCTGTCGAACAAGGCCGACGTGCCGTTGCAGGTCGGCGACCTGGTGGCGGGGCGCTACCTCAAACAGCCGTTCACCGGCCGGGTACTGGGTGTACGCGAGATTGCGGGCGGCGGGGCGTTCGACGTCACCATACGCTTTGACGAAGCGGTGGACGTGGTGGAGTTCGAGAGCTTCTCGAACCTGCGCACGCAGGTCCAGATCACGGTTTCGGCGGCGGGGGTTTCGGCATTCCGCACGAGCGACGGCGCGCCGCACATGGTGGTGGAGCGCGCGGGCGCCGGAACCTCTGATCCAGGATCGTCTGCTACGGATAAAGCCTGAGGCTGACCCAGCCCTCGCCCTTGCGGTAGAGCTTCAGGCGGTCGTGCATGCGGAAGGCCTGGTCCTGCCAGAACTCGATCTCTGTAGGCGCTAGGCGGAAGCCGCCCCAGAACTCCGGACGCGGAATATCCGGGCCGTCACCATAAATGGTGGAGACTTCGGCAATGCGCTGTTCGAAGACAGCGCGGTCGGCCATCGGGCGGGACTGGTCGGAGGCGATGGCGCTGATGCGGCTCTGGGCGGCGCGGGAGGCGAAGTAGGTGTCGGCCTCGGCGTCGGAGACTCGGGTGACGCTGCCCCGGATGCGGACCTGGCGACGCAGGCTTTTCCAGTGGAAGCCGAGTGCGGCTGCGGGCTGCGCCGCCAGCTGCACGCCCTTGGCGCTTTCAAGGTTGGTGAAGAAGGTGAAGCCCGCCGCGTCGACGCCCTTCAGGAGGACGATGCGGACATCCGGATTACCGTCTGCATCGACCGTGGCGAGGGACATGGCATTGGAATCGTTGGGCTCATGTGCGCGGGCGTCGGCCATCCATTGCTGGAACAGGGCGATGGGATCGGCGGTCTCCGGGATCAGCGCGCGGTCGCCGCTGTCGGCATAGTCGGCGGCGCTGGGCGTCGGGGGGATCAGGGAGGACGACATGTGGGCCACCATTTTCGCGGTTTGTCAGGCTGGCGATTTCATATAGGACGCGGGGGATAACGGCGAGGGTTCAGGCTGTCACATGTCGCACAATACGTTTGGCCATCTGTTTCGCGTGACGACCTGGGGCGAGAGCCATGGGCCGGCGCTGGGCTGCGTGGTGGACGGTTGCCCGCCGGGGCTCGTGCTGGACGAGGCGTTCATCCAAGGCTTCCTCGACAAGCGCCGGCCGGGCACCTCACGCTTCGTGACGCAGCGGCAGGAAGCTGATCTGGTAAAGATATTGTCGGGCGTTTTTGAAGACGACCGGACGGGCGGGCCGGTCACGACCGGCACGCCGATCAGCCTGATGATCGAGAATACCGACCAGCGAAGCAAAGATTACCGCGAGATCCGCGACCGATATCGCCCCGGCCACGCCGACTATGCCTATGACGCGAAATACGGCGTGCGGGATTATCGCGGCGGCGGGCGCAGCTCGGCGCGCGAGACGGCGGCGCGCGTGGC
>JBGTKN010000244.1:0-5304 GCA_041744615.1 Hyphomonas sp.
GGCGAGCGCCATCGGGGCGGAGGTGCATCTGTTCGTTGCCGTCATAGCCGTCTTCGTTGCGCTCGACTGGGCCGTTTCCGGCGCTCCGGCGCAGCGCGGCGCCGTAGTCTTTGGCGCCAGTTTCGCTGCCACCCTCGCCGCAACGTTTCTCGCAACCGTGCCGCCGCTCGACTATTGGACCCCGCGCTGCGATGCGCATTCTTCCGTCACGTTGCTCGCCGGGCTTGCCGGTGGCGCTGCGTTTGCGCTGGCGGCGCAGATCACCTCCGAAAGATCGCTCGCGGTACGCCTCGGCGCGCTCGCCAATGTCGCGGCGATCTGCGGTGCGCTTGTGCTCGTAAGCGGCCCCCAATGCCTGTCCAATCCGCTCAACGCGCTGTCGGCCGATGCACGCGAGCTCTGGTTGGCGCGGGTTGATGAAGCGCGACCGACCTTTGTCTATCTCGACGGGCGCCTTGACGAATTCCTGTTCCGCCTCACCACGATGGTGACCGGTCTTGGCGCCGCGCTCTTCCTCGCCCTGCGCGGCGACAATCTGCGCGCCCAGTTTCTGTTCATCCTTCTGCTGACGGTTTCTCTGGCCTTTGCGCTCTACCAGACGCGCTTCTATGTCTTTGGTCAGCTTTTCGCTGTGCTGCCGCTCGCGATGCTTGCGGCGCGCATCCAGTCCGGCGAGGCGGGTCCAGCGGTGCCGCGGCTTGCCTATCTCGGCGTGTTGCTGGTCTCGGTGCCGATGCTCTGGGGCCTTGCCGGATCGGTGCTGTCTCCGCCGAAGTCGCCGGCCGTCATGACAATGGCGGCGGCCTGCGATCCCAAGGCCTCCTACGCCGCACTGAACACGCTGCCAACAGGCCGCATCCTCGCATCGGCATCCGACGCACCGGGCCTTCTGCTGGAGACGCGCCACAGCGTTCTCTACGGTCACTATCACCGCAACCAGGCCGGCATTGATGCGGCCCTGGCCATCTTCACCAGCCCGCCCGACGCCGCCCGCGCGCAGCTCCGTGCGGCCGGTGTCGATTACATCCTCTTCTGTCCGTCCGACACAGACATGCGCTTCTTTGCGGGCCATGCTCCAAAGGGCCTCGTGGGCGAAGTGCTTGCGGGCAATGTTCCAGCCTGGCTCGAGCCTTCGCTTTTTGCCGGACCAGCCACCATCTACCGGATCAAGCGCGGCTGACCCGCCTCATCCCGAAGGGCCGAATTCGGCGCCGGCGGCGTTGTCGATTTCGTTGGCCCGGATACAGGCGCGCCGCGAATGGATGCGGGCGAGATATGCCTCCGTGCGCGGCAAGGCCGGGATCGATCCGAACTGGCTGCCCCACAGGATCTGCGAGCCCATATAGACGTCCAGCGCCGAGAATTTCGGCCCGAGCAGATAGCCGTCCTCCGGCACCGCGCTCAGCAATACCTCCAGCGCCCGGTCAAAATTGCCATAACCCGCCATCGCTGATTTATCGGGTGCCACTTCAATGCTCAGCGCGCGGTTTGTCGTCGCCTGTTCCCAGGGCCCGGCGGCGAACAACATCCAGCGGTAATAGTCCGCCCGCACGTCAATCGGCGGGGCGAGATCCGCCTGAGGAAAGGCATCGGCAAGGTAAAGGCAGATCGCGGCGCATTCGGTCACGACCTTGCCATTATGCACGATGGCCGGAACCTTCCGCATCGGATTTACGCCCGTATAGTCCGCCGAACTCATCTCCGGACCGTAGCGCAGGTAGCGCCGTTCGTACGGCGCGCCCGTCTCCTCAAGCATCCAGCTGACAATCCGCCCACGCGACATCGGGTTCGTATAGAAGATGAGGCTCATCCTGCTCTCTCGTTTGTTCATGTTTTGATCCTGTCGTTAACGCTCGCGGGAGTCAACCCGGTTCCCTTGCGACAGACGCCTCTTGACCCCTTCGCACAAAAATTGCACCCCGCACGCGACCATCCGCTTTGTGTGTTTTTGAGGGATTTCCCATGCGTGTCGCGATTATCGGAACGGGCTATGTCGGCCTTGTGTCAGGCGCCTGTTTTGCCGACTTCGGCCACATCGTCACCTGCGTGGACAAGGACAAGTCGAAGATCGACAAGCTGCACGCGGGCATCATGCCGATCTACGAGCCGGGTCTCGATGATCTCGTCGCCAAGAACGTCAAGGAAGAGCGCCTGTTCTTCACGGTCGATGCCGCCGAAGCCGTGAAGGACGCCGACGCCGTGTTCATCGCGGTCGGCACCCCGTCGCGCCGCGGCGATGGCCATGCCGACCTCTCCTATGTCTACGCCGCTGCCGAAGAGATCGGCCAGATGATGACCGGCTTCACCGTCATCGTCACCAAGTCTACCGTCCCCGTCGGCACCGGTGATGAAGTCGAGGCGATCATCCGCAAGGTGCGCCCGGACGGCGACTTCGCCGTCGTCTCCAACCCCGAATTCCTGCGCGAAGGCGCCGCCATCAAGGACTTCAAGATTCCCGACCGCGTCGTTGTCGGCACCGATGATGAGCGCGCCAAGCAGGTCATGAAGGAACTCTACCGCCCTCTGTTCCTCAACGAGACGCCGATCCTGTTCACCGAGCGGCGCACCTCGGAGCTGATCAAGTACGCTGCCAACGCCTTCCTCGCCGTGAAGATCACCTTCATCAACGAGATGGCGGACCTGTGCGAGAAAGTGGGCGCCAACGTCCAGGAAGTCTCGCGCGGCATCGGCCTCGATGGCCGTATCGGCAAGAAATTCCTGAATGCCGGCCCCGGCTATGGCGGCTCGTGCTTCCCTAAAGACACACTCGCGCTGACCAAGACCGCAAATGACTATGGCAGCCCGGTGCGCATCGTCGACACCGTCGTCGAGGTCAACGCGGCCCGCAAGAAAGCCATGGCGTCGAAAGTCATCGCGGCCATGGGCGGCGACGTGAAGGGCAAGACGATCGGCGTGCTCGGCCTCGCCTTCAAGCAGAACACCGACGACATGCGCGACGCTCCCTCGCTCGACATCCTCCCGGCGCTCACGGCCGCCGGCGCCCGCGTCGTTGCCTATGATCCGGAAGCGATGACCGAAGCCTCGCACCTGCTCAAGGACATCGAGTACGCGGGCAGCGCCTACGCCGCGATCGACGGCGCCGACGCGATGGTCATCATCACCGAATGGGATTCCTTCCGCGCGCTCGATTTCGGCCGCATCAAGGGCGCCATGAAGGGCAATGTCGTCGTCGACCTGCGCAACATCTACTCGCCCGAAGATATGGCTAAGCATGGCTTTGCCTATACGTCGATCGGCCGCCCGGCCGCCTGAGAACGCTCCCGGCCGCACAGAGGGATGCTCCGTCCGCTAAAGGGGGAGCGTTTCTGTCTTCGCTGCTATTGGAGTGCGGGTCCCTATTGGTTAAGGAAGCGCCAGCGCCTTCTCATCAGACCGGAAACCCCATCCATGAAGTTCTTCGTCGACACTGCCGACACCAAAGATATCGCTGACCTCGCCGCCACCGGCCTCATCGACGGGGTGACCACCAACCCGTCGCTGATCGCCAAGTCCGGCCGCCCCTTCGCGGAAGTCATCGCCGAGATCTGCGCGCTGACCCCTGGCCCTGTCAGCGCCGAAGTCGTCGCTATCGACTATGAAGGGATGATCACGGAAGGCCGCAAGCTCGCGAAGATCGCCTCCAACGTCACGGTGAAGTTGCCGCTGACGCTCGATGGCCTGAAAGCGTGCAAGACGCTGACGGGGGAGGGCACGCAGGTCAACGTCACACTCTGCTTCTCCGCCAACCAGGCGCTGCTCGCGGCGAAAGCGGGCGCGACTTTCATCTCGCCTTTCATCGGACGGCTCGACGATATCCACCTCGACGGCATGGAGCTGATCCACGAGATCCGTCAGATTTTCGACAACTACTTGTTCGAAACCGAGATTCTCGCCGCATCGATCCGCACCGCCAATCATGTCAAGCTCTGCGCTCTGGCCGGCGCCGATGTGATGACCGCTCCCCCCGCCGTCATCAAGTCCCTCGTCAACCATCCCCTGACGGACAAAGGCCTCGAGATGTTCCTAGCCGACGCGAAGAAGGCAAACATCAAGGTCTAAACTGTCGCCACGAAAGGGCGATCAAGCGTCTCGCGCCAGAACCTTTGCGACTGCCAGCCACAAAGGTTCCGGTTCAGCGACGCTCATCGCCTCTCAGTAGCCGACCGAACGGTCAGATTTCGTTGGCGTCGGCCAACGTATCGCCCGGCATTCCGGGAGCCCGCCGTTCGCCCGGAACCGCATCGTCTTCGTTCAGTTCGCTGTCCATATCTGCGTCTTCGTCGTCATCTTCGCCGACGACGCCGGGCTGTGATTTCATGTCGGCGATGTCCATCGCTTCGTTTTCGCCGTATTCGTTCTCTTCATTTCTGGGGTCTGACATGGGGGGGCCTTTGCTCATGCAGCAACAAGCTGCTGCAAAGAGGGAACGGACATTGAAGCGCGCCGGTTCCAGAGATTAAGTATTCTTATTGCCGCCCGTTTTTCTGCAGCTACAACGGCCTCTCCAATCTTGCAGCCCCCACGGCTGCGCACTGCCCGGAAATACCGCCTATGCAATCCCAGACTGGCCGCGTCCTAATCATCGCTGGATCGGACTCCGGCGGCGGCGCCGGCATCCAGGCCGACATCAAAGCCGTCACCATGCTCGGCGGCCATGCCATGACCGCTGTCACCGCGATCACTGTGCAGGATACAAAGGGCGTTCACGGCGTCTGGGCGGTCCCGCTCGAGGCCGTTCTAGGCCAGATCGAGGTCACGCTCGCGGATATAGGCGCGGACGTCATCAAGACCGGCATGCTTGGCTCGGCCCAGCTGGTCGAGGCGATTGCCGAAGCCCTACACGCGCAGGCCGGGCTCACGCCCCGGATCATCGATCCCGTGATGGTCGCCACCTCGGGAGACCGGCTTGTCGATGAGCGCGCAATCGGCGCCATCCGATCGGAACTGATCCCTCGGGCTCGCCTCGTCACGCCGAATGCGCCGGAGGCGGAAGTTCTCACCGGAAAACCCGTGGAAAACATTGACGGTCAGCGCCGCGCCGCCGAACGCCTGCTCGAACTCGGCGCGTACGGCGTGCTCGTCAAGGGCGGCCATATCGACGGCAACGTCATCCATGACGTGCTGCAGACCACGACCGGCGAATGGATTTTCGAATCGCCCCGTATACAGACGACCTCTACCCACGGAACAGGCTGCACCCTCGCATCCGCCATCGCCGCGTTCCTCGCGCGAGGCTGCTCCTTGCCTGAAGCGGTGGAGCAGGGCAGGGCCTATCTCTTCGGCGCCATCAAATCCGCCAAAGGC
>JBGTKN010000245.1:0-8117 GCA_041744615.1 Hyphomonas sp.
CTGCTGGTGCCGAACGCCTCGCCTTGGCGCCGCAAAATCCAGGCCGAACGCGCGGCCGCCTTTGACCGCTGGGCGGACCTTTGCCTGCCCTATCTCTTCGTCAACCAGATGGGCGGACAGGACGAGCTCGTCTTCGACGGCGCTTCCTACGCGACCAACTCGACACATGGTGAACGCTGTGGCCTCGTCGGCCAGTTCGAGACGGGCTACGCGCTCGTGGAGTTTGATCCGGGAACGAAGCAATTCACTGGCCTCGGCAAGGGCTGCGCGGCAGACCTTGATGGCTGGGCGGCGGAATACCGTGCCGCAATGCAGGGTCTCGGCGACTACGTCCGCAAGAACAAATTTCCCGGTGTCGTGCTCGGCATGTCCGGCGGCATCGACTCCGCGATCACCGCGGCGATTGCCGCCGACGCGCTGGGGCCGGACAAGGTCTGGTGCGTGATGATGCCGTCGAAGTATACGAGTACGGACAGTCTGGAGGATGCGAAGGCCTGCGCCGAGGCGCTGGGCTGCAGATATGACACGATCAACATCCATCCTGGCGTCGAGGCGCTGGGCGGCATGCTGGCGCCGGTCTTCGAGGGCAAGAAGCCGGACATCACGGAAGAGAACATCCAGTCCCGCCTGCGTGCGGTGACGCTCATGGCGCTCTCCAACAAGTTCGGCCACATGGTGGTAACGACCGGCAACAAGAGCGAGATGGCGGTCGGCTACGCCACCCTCTACGGCGACATGTGCGGCGGCTACAATGCGCTGAAGGATTTCTACAAGACGGAAGTCTTTGAACTGACGAAATGGCGCAACGCGAACGTGCCCCCTGGCGCGCTTACCCCATACGGCAACGTGATCCCCGAGCGGATCATCACGAAGCCGCCCTCCGCCGAACTGCGCGAAGACCAGAAGGACGAGGATTCCCTCCCGCCTTACGAAGTACTGGACGATATCCTGCGCGGCTTGGTGGACCTTGAAGAAGACGTCGATGACATCCTCGCGCGCGGCCATGACGCGGCGACGGTGCGGCGTATCGAGCATCTCGTCTACATCGCTGAATACAAGCGCCGTCAGGCCCCGCCTGGCGTAAAAGTTGGCGGCAAGAATTTCGGCCGCGACAGGCGCTATCCGATTACCAACCGTTTCCGGGATGACTGACGCAGACTCGGCGAACGAAGCCTAAAGCGGAATATTGTCGTGCTTCTTCCAGGGGTTGGTCAACTTCTTGTTCTTCAGGGTGCGGAGGGCTTTGGAAATGCGGCGGCGGGTGTTGTGGGGCATAATGATGTCGTCGAGATAGCCCTTCTTCGCGGCGACGTAGGGGTTGGCGAAATTTTCTTCGTATTCCCGGGTGCGGGCAGCGAGTTTTTCTGGGTCGCCCGCTTCCTTGCGGAAGATGATCTCGACAGCGCCCTTGGCGCCCATCACGGCAATCTCGGCGGTCGGCCAGGCATAGTTGACGTCGCCGCGCAGGTGTTTTGAGCTCATCACGACATATGCGCCGCCGTAAGCCTTCCGTGTAATGACGGTGACCTTCGGCACGGTCGCCTCGGCATAGGCGAACAGCAGCTTGGCGCCGTGCTTGATCAGGCCGCCATATTCCTGCTTGGTGCCCGGCATGAAGCCCGGGACATCCACGAAGGTCACGATGGGGATATTGAAACAGTCGCAGAAACGCACGAAACGGGCCGCTTTGCGGGAAGCGTCAATGTCGAGAACGCCGGCTAGCGTCATCGGCTGGTTGGCGACGACGCCGACGGTGGAGCCTTCGATCCGGCCGAAGCCGCAGATAATGTTGCCGCCAAACTGCGGGCTGATCTCGAAGAAGTCGCCCTCGTCGAGGACCTGGGTGATCAGCTCCTTCATGTCCTAGGGCGTGTTCGGGTTCGGCGGGATCAGCGTGTCGAGGCTCATCTCCTGGCGGTCGAAGACGTCATGCACCGGGCGCACGGGCGGTTGCTCGCGGTTCGAGGCGGGCAGGAAATCGATGAGGCGGCGCATCTGGGTCAGCGCCTCGATGTCGTTCTCGAAGGCGCCGTCCACAACGCCGGATTTCCTGGCATGGACCGAGGCGCCCCCAAGGGTCTCGTGGGTGACTTCCTCGTTGGTCACCGTCTTCACGACGTCGGGACCGGTCACGTACATGTAGGACGTGTCTTTCACCATGAAGATGAAGTCGGTCATCGCCGGCGAGTAGACATCGCCGCCGGCGCAGGGGCCCATGATCACGGAGATCTGCGGGATGACGCCGGAGGAGAGCACGTTCTCCATGAAGATGTCCGCATACCCCGCAAGCGAATCGACGCCTTCCTGGATGCGCGCTCCGCCGGCATCGAACAGGCCGATCACCGGCGCGCCGTTGCGGGCGGCCATCTGCTGGACCTTCACGATCTTGGAAGCATGCGCGAGGCTGAGCGAGCCGCCGAAGACGGTGAAGTCCTTCGAAAAGACATAGACGAGGCGGCCATTGATCGTGCCCTGGCCGGTGACGACGCCGTCGCCGGGGATCTTCTGGTTCTGCATGTCGAAGTCCGAGCAGCGATGCTCGACGAACATGTCGTACTCCTCGAAGCTGCCTTCATCCAGCAGGACAGCGACGCGCTCGCGGGCGGTCAGCTTGCCTTTGGCGTGCTGGCTGTCGATGCGCACCTGCCCGCCGCCGAGCCGCGCCTGCTCACGCTTGGCTTCCAGTGCCTCGATCACGTCTTTCATACCCCGGCGCTCCTCAGGAAATCGGTTCAAAACCTGCCGGGTGACTGAATACCCCCTCGCGCACGGATGGCAAGCTGGCGCACCGCGACAGTTGAGCTTGCCGCAACGGAAAAGAAAGCGCCCCGGATGTCCGGTCCGGGGCGCGGTTGGGGCTTCAGGGTTGATGCTGGGTTACCAGCGGCGGTGCGGCGGGCCTTTGCCCTTCTGGGGGCGCGGAACGCCGTCGACACTGATCACCCGGCCCTGGCGCACTTCGCAGGAGACGCGGGTTTCGATGTCGCGCCTGCGGCTTTCGAACTCGACTTCGTGGAAGGTCACGAAGAAGCCGCGCGGGCCGATCTGGCGGACGCGCTGGTCATCGTCGATATCGACCTGGCGGTAGCCGAGCTGGCGCGCCTCGTAGCGGACCGCCTGGCGGCAGGCCTGGACGGCGTCGCGGGTCAGGTCACGCACTTCGCGGTCGGACTGGCCATACTGGTTGACACCGCGGCGATAGTCCTGGCCGCGGGGGCGGTAAGCCGCCTCGTAGCTGGACGATCCTTGGGCGAGGGTCAGCGTGGTATTGTCGCTGATCCGGGTTTCGACTTTTGCCACGGCGCCGCGTGTGTCAGCGGCGGCGGGGGCAGCGAGGAGCACCGGCGCAGCAAGCGCAACGACGGCAGCTCCGAGAGTTCTGATGGGTTTCATCATGGAAACACGAATAATCCCCTCAGGCAAAACGGGGCCTGAAGCCGGCGTTCATTCTCGGTTCCGTCCCGGTTCACCTTGGCAGGTCCGGTCACGGACCCTATCGTGGCGCTGGCCGTGTCACGCAGGGAGAGGAAATGATAAGGATCCGGCAAGGGATGATAGGCGTTGGCATACTGTTGTTGGCGTCCTGTTCACACGATCGGGGCGTTTCGGGACCGTGTGGCGAAGGCGCCCTCGGCACCGCGCGCATCCAGACAGTGTCGCTGGACTCGGGCTATGTGCCGGACCTGTTGGCCGCGGGCGAAGTGATCCTGACGTTCGATGACGGCCCCCACGCCTCGCGCACAAGGCGGGTGCTTGACCTTCTGGACCGCGACTGTGTGCAGGCGACGTTTTTCCTGATCGGCCGGGAAGCCGAAAACCATCCTGACCAAGTGCGCGAGATCGTGGCGCGCGGCCATACGCTGGGCGGGCACAGCTGGGACCACCCCTATCTTTCAAAGCGCCCGGTGGCCGAGGCCGTTGCGAACATCCAGAGGGGCATGCAGGCGATCGAGGCTGCGACCGGCGCGCCGGTGCTGATGTTCCGGTTTCCCTTCATCGACACCTCGCCGGAACTGTCGGAGGCGGTCTGGCAGGCCGGGTATCTGGATGTCACCGTGACCGTCGACGGGGCAGACTGGCTTGACCAGACGCCGGAAGACTCGGTCGCCCGGGTGATGGCCGGGCTGGAGGCCAGGGGGCGGCGCGGCATCATCCTGCTGCACGATCCCTACCGCGCCTCCGATCGGCGCACGCGACTCCTGCTGGAGGCGCTGAAGGCGGAAAACTACAAGGTCGTGGCGCTCAAACCGGGGGAGTGAACGCGCCTTTAAGGATGGTATGCAACCTGCAACGGGGTGAACATGACGTCCCCGCTCCGCTATCTGCCCGCCGTGCTGTTCGCCGGCGCATTTACCATATGCGCCGCGCTGCTGTCGCAGGCGTTGCGGGCGTTGACGCCGATGCCGCAGATGGCCGTGCTCAGCGACAAGCTGGACGCCTGGAAGGCATCTGCCGCAGATTATAACACTGTCTTCATCGGCACCTCGCGCACTTTCTATCATATCGACCCCGAACGGGTGGATGCCGCCGCCGCGTTGGCAGGTTGCCCGGACGTGCGGGCTTTCAACTTCGGCGTCTTCGGCCTCACGGGGGCGGAGCTTGACTGGCTGGTCGGCGAGATTCTCAGCGCGCCCGGGGCAAACCTACTCACTGTCGTGCTCGAAGACCCGCTGCCGCAACCGCGCACGATGGACGAAGCGACCAATGAACGCGCCCGCTGGTTCCATGGCCCAGCCTATTGGAGCGGCGCGCTGGCGAATATCGAAAGCTATCCGGAATCCCTGCCTAAGCGGATATTCCGCACAGGGATGTTTGCCTATGGGGCGGCGTTTGACCTGTCCGGCGCCGGCCTCGGCGCAGCGCTCGCCTTTCCGCCTGCCGGGCCCGCCAACGCCGAATCGCTGGACCTGTCCCGGCGCGGCTACGAACCGCTCGGCTCGGTGCTGACCGACAATATCGTGGCGCGGCGCGAAGACTTTCTGAACGATCCGGACGGCTTCACCCGCGCCCTTGGCCGTTACGGCTCGCCAAGCGACGAAGCGGTGGAGGCCCGCGCAGCCTATATCGCCGAGCGCTTGCGTGCGCTTGCCGCGCGCGGTGTGGACGCAGCCTTCTATGTATCGCCGGACCTTGTCGAGCTCGACCGAACACCGCGTGTGGGCGAGGCCGTGCAGGCGCTCGACCCTGCGCTCGCCGTGCTGAACTATAACCGGCCCGATCAGTACAGGGACATTTTCGAGCGGGATGTGTGGCATGATTTCAGCCACCTGCTGCCGGAAGGCGCGGAACGCCTGAGCGCGCATATCGGCGCAGACCTTTGCACCAGCATGTCGCGCAATTCGGGGGAGCCGGCCGATGCTGTTCGTTGAGCTTCGGTTCTTCGTCTTCTTCGCCGCGGTCTTCGCGGTGGCATGGACGCTGCGCAGCAATGAAGGGCGCAAGCGCGTCCTCACGGCAGCGTCATATGTCTTCTACGGCGTGTGGGACTGGCGCTTCCTCGGTCTGATCCTTCTGATCACCCTCATCAGCTGGCTGGTCGGCGCTGCAGCGGACCGCTACGCCCCCGGCGCGAAACCGCGCAAATGGGCGCTGGGGCTTGGCGTGGCCTCGGCACTGGCCGTGCTCGGCGTGTTCAAGTACTTCAACTTCTTTGCCGATACCTTCGTGGATTTCGCCCGCCTGATGGGTTTCAATCCTGGGCACGTCACGCTGAACCTGATCCTTCCGGTCGGCATCAGCTTCTACACGTTCCAGGCCATCAGCTACATGGTGGACGTGCACCGCGGCATCATCGGCGCACGGCGCAGCTTGCTCGACGTGGCGTTCTACATTGCCTTCTTTCCGCAGCTCGTGGCCGGCCCGATCGTGCGCGCTTCGGAATTCATTCCGCAGATGGATACCGCCCGGCGCTGGGCGGAAGTGAACGTGCGCGCCTGTGTGGCGCTGTTCCTCGTCGGCTTCTTCAAGAAGGCCTGCATCTCGGACAATATCGCGCCCTATGTGGACCTGATCTTCAATGATCCGGGCAGCTATACGGCGGCCAATGTGGTGGCCGGCGTGCTGCTGTATGGCACGCAGATTTATTGCGACTTCTCCGGGTATTCCGACATGGCGATCGCCTGCGCAGGGCTGCTCGGCTACAAGTTCATGGCGAACTTCAACTCGCCATATCTGTCGGCGAATATCCAGGACTTCTGGCGGCGCTGGCATATCTCGCTGTCGAGCTGGCTGCGTGACTATCTCTACATTCCGCTCGGCGGCAACCGGCATGGCAGCCTGCGCCGCGATGCCAACCTGATGACCACGATGGTGCTCGGCGGCCTCTGGCACGGTGCTTCGTTCAATTTTGTGATCTGGGGTTTCCTGCACGGCCTCGCGCTGATGGTGGAACGGACCTGGAACCAGCTTGTCTGCACCCGCGTGCCCACGATGGGATGGGTGGGCGGCGTGCTCGGCGCAGCGCTGACCTTCTACTGGGTGCACCTTGCCTGGATTTTCTTCCGGGCACGGACATTACCGGAATCGCTGGAGATCGCACAGGTCTACCTGACCTGGCAGTCGGCCGGCACCAGCGAGTTGCCGCCGATCGTCTGGCCGCTGATCTTCGGACTGGCGGGCCTGCATGTCATTGCCAACAAGATGAAGCTCGGCGAGCGGATCGCCGCGTTGCCGCCGAACACATTCGCGCTCACCACCGGTGCGCTGGCGGCCGTTGCCCTGGCCTTTGTGCCGCTCGGCTACCGACCGTTCATCTACTTCCAGTTCTGACCGGCAACGGGTGGCGGGATCTCATCCCGCCCTCCAGCCTTCAGGCATGCGCCAAGTTGTGAGCGTTCGCTTGCATTGCCGCATTTTCGCCACAATATAATGTGAGTGAGTGTTTGTTCGCAAATAGGAGACCCGAACATGACCGCCCGCCTGATGACTCCCTTCTGCTTCGCCTCACTGCTGGCAGCCACGCTGATCGCGGAAGGCGCCCTAGCCCCTTACATCCCCGCCCGCCCGGCCCCGGCCGCCGCCAATGCGACGCCGGATGCGGGTCCGGAACAGGCCACATATGCCGACCTGCCGGCTGCGGAACTTTCCGGAATTTAATGCGTTGAACAGAAACCGGACGGCACATGATGGGCATGGGGCAGTGCCGGGGCGAACGTTTACCCTTCCTTAGGCAGGCCGGGTGCATCCGTGCGCACATTCAGACACCCCTATTGAACCTTGAAAGCGCGGACGCCACAGGCGATGCAGACCCTCAGAATGGAAATGGCCGTGGCCGGCGTGGCGCTGTTTGCGCTCGGCGCGTTCATGGCAACCCGGCCGACACAGGCCGATGCCGAAGCCCTCGATATCGTCGCCGTGCGCGCCTTTACGGCCGCCGACCATGCCGCGTTTGACCGCGGCTTCATGCTGGACGGCGCGCCTTGCCCTGTCGGCCTGGAACAGCAGAAGATCTGCTTTGCACCCTCGCCGCTGGAAGCGGGCATCCAACCCGGCCATATCCTGCCGGCCGATGTGCCGCTGGTGGCGGCCGAATTCCGCGTGATCGTGGCAACCGACCTCAAGGACCCTGCTCTGCGCACCGTGCGCTTCGGCCAGACTCTGGCTCTGGTCGACCCCGAGACCCGCGAGATCGTTGACCTGATGCGCCTGGTCCGCTCCGCCAGCTAAGGCTTGGCGCGGCAACGGCTCCGGCGTAAGCGGTGCGGATGAGCGATCCCCGACCCAAACGTTTTTACAAGGTGGCCACCGCCGAGCCGCTCGGCGACGCCTGGACCGTGGCGCTCGACGGGCGAACGATCAAGACCCCCGCGCGCGCCGCGCTGGCTTTCCCGACACGCGGGCTTGCCGAGGCGGTAGCGGCCGAATGGGACGCGCAGGCGACCTACATCGATCTCCTCAACCTGCACCTCACGCGCCTCGCGAACGTCGCCATCGACCGGACGCCGGACGCGCGCGACGGGATGGCCGACGAACTGGCGCGGTTCTGCGAGACCGACCTGATCTGCCACATCGCCGAAGAACCCGAGGACCTGATCGCGCTGGAGGAAGGCCACTGGGCGCCGGTGCGCGACTGGGCCGCCGATACGCTCGGCGTGATCCTGGTGACGACCGAAGGCGTG
>JBGTKN010000246.1:0-2397 GCA_041744615.1 Hyphomonas sp.
TGGATCGAGAAGCGGCGGGCGGAGAACCTGCCGACTGTACCGGCGCTGCTGGAGCGGGAGCTGGCGACAAATCCGTTCCTCCGCGCCGACCTGCCTGAGATGCAGCTGGCGATGGGGCATGCGGGCGATGCAGCGGCGACGTTCGGGGAAATCCGTGGACGGAAGGACCGGTTCTGATGGCGCTGGCCCGCGCCGGCGATCTTGGCGCAAACGAGATCATCCGCCTTCTGAACATGGCCCCGCATCCGGAAGGCGGACATTATGCGGAGACCTATCGCGCCGGGGGCGAGGGCCGCGCGGTCATGACCGCGATTTACTACCTACTCGAAGCCGATCAGGTGTCGGCCTGGCACCGGGTCGACGCAGACGAGGCCTGGCTCTGGCATGCGGGCGGGCCGCTGGCGCTGACGCTGTCACCGCCGGATGGGAAGGGCGCGTCCTCTTTGACGCTGGGTCCGGACCTGCGCGCCGGGCAGCGGCCGCAGGCGGTGATCCCGGCGCATCACTGGCAGACGGCGGAGACGCTCGGCCACTGGACGCTTGTGTCGTGCGTGGTGGCGCCGGGTTTCGCGTTTTCGGGATTTACCCTCGCGCCGCCGGACTGGCGGCCCGAGGTTTGAGACCGATCAGCCCGCGATGTATTGCGCGCCGTTAACCGTCATCGTGGCGCCGTTGATGAAGGCGGCGTCCTCGGAGGCGAGGTAGGCGCACATCGAGGCGATCTCTTCGGCCTTGCCGAGGCGGCCGACCGGGATGGTCGCGATGATGCCTTCGAGCACTTCCGGTTTCACCGCCTGCAGCATCTCGGTGTCGATGTAGCCGGGGGCGACGACGTTCGAGGTGATGCCCTTCTTGGCGCCTTCATAGGCGAGAGCCTTGGTGAACCCGATCAGGCCAGCCTTGGCGGCGGAATAGTTGGCCTGGGTGAACTGGCCCTTCTGGCCGTTGATCGAGGAGATGTTGATGATGCGGCCCCAGTTGCGGTCGCGCATGCCGTCCCAGACCTGGCGGGTGACGTTGAAGGCAGAGGTGAGGTCGACATTGATGACTTCCTGCCAGTGGGCGAGAGACATCTTGTGGAAAGGCGCGTCGCGCGTGATGCCGGCATTGTTAACCAGGATATCGACCGGCCCCACATCGGCTTCGATGGTTTTCAGCCCGGCGCCGACCGCTTCATAATCGGCCACATCGAACTTGAAGACCTTGATACCGGTGGCCTTCGAGAATTCTGCAGCCGCTGCGTCATTACCGCCATAATTGGCCGCCACTGTGTATCCTCTGGCTTTCAGCGTCTCGCTGATCGCCTTGCCGATGCCCCGTGTGCCGCCGGTTACCAATGCCGTCCGCGCCATTCTCGAAATCCTCCCAAGTCTTGTTGTTGGCCTTACGCTTGCCTGCAACCTGAACTGACTTCAATACCGCATTGGTCAAGCGTCTATTTTGTGCGACTATTTCGCACTAGCACAATAATTGCTTGACCGGCACGGACCGGTTCAGCGGCGAGGCGAGGATATGGCCAAGGCAAACGGATCGGGCGGACCGATCATCATCAAGAAATATGCGAACCGGCGTCTCTATGACACGTCGACCTCGTCCTACGTGACGCTGGATCATCTCTCTCAACTGGTCCGCGAGGGCCGGGACTTTGAAGTTCGCGATGCCAAGACCGGGGACGACCTGACCCGCCAGGTCCTGACCCAGATCATCTTTGAACAGGAAACCAAGGGCGAGGGCGCCCTGCCGCTGAACTTCCTGCGTCAGCTGATCGGTTTCTACGGCGGCGGCGCGCAGACGTTCCTGCCGGCTTTCCTCGAGATGTCGATGAACTCGTTTTCCGACACCCAGAAGGAATGGCGCAAGGCCGCCAATCCGATGAACCTGTTCGAAGCGCAGGCCAAACGCAACATGGCGATGTTCGAGCAGGCGATGAAGATGTTCATGCCGACCGTCTTCCAGGCAGGGCGGGCCGAGCGGGCGTCACCGGCGGGCGCCAATCCTTTCCTTGAATACCAGGCCGAGGCGATGGCCGCGATGCAGGAACAGATGGAACTGATCCAGAAACAGCTGAGCGAGCTGTCCCGCAAGGACTGAACCTGCACCGGTGAAGCGAAAAAAAAGAGGCGTCCCGCGGGACGCCTCTTCTGTTTTAGGCCCTGGCCTGAACGATCAGATGTCGCCGCCGACGCCGAAGTCGCGCCGCGCCGAGACGATGGTGACGATCACGCCGGCCAGCACATCCAGCAGGGTCATCGACATCAGGATGAAGAAGGTCGAGGTTGCGAAGTTTGGCATCAGCAGGAACTGCACGAGGCAGACGATGAAGAGCAGCAGCGAGATGCCGTGATTGATGATCGTGGCGGTGCCGGTGCTGGTCGATTTGAGGATTTCGAGGAAGAG
>JBGTKN010000247.1:0-2088 GCA_041744615.1 Hyphomonas sp.
TCGGGCAGGTGCGGTCCACGACCGAGCAGAACGGGCGTGGGCGGACATAGGTGATGTCGACCGTCTTCTCTTCCGAGCCGTAACGCAGGCCGAAGATACCCGTAAACTTGTCCGTGAACGCATAATCAAGCTGGCCGAAGATGCCGTAGACGGTGTGGTCCTGGAATCCGCCGCCGTTGAACTGGGCTGCAGAGGCTGTGGGCAGACGGCGGCGTTCGGTATAGCCAATCTCCTGATTGAACCAGAACACCCCGGTCGTGATGTCGGCCTTTCCGAAGGTGCCGGCGTAGCGCAGCTCGTTCGAGATCTGCTCCTGAACGAGTTCTGTGTCGGAGTGGAACAGGAAAGTCGGCACCGGCACACCGCCCGAAGTGGCGGTCGGCGCGAAGACCGTCGGTAGGGCATCGATGTCGCCATTCGAGTTGGAATCGAGATCGCGGTAACCGAAGATGTTGGTGATCCGGCCATTGCCGAAGTTGACGTCGTAGTCGGTGCGCAGCGAGGCGAAGATCGTGTCGTTCTTGTAGAAGCCGACATTGTCGACCGCAATGTCGAAGCTGTCGCGCGAATAGACGCCCGAGTTGCGGGCCGCCGGTCCATCAGTGCGGGTCGAGAAGGATTCGAGCTTGCCGAGGAAGGAGAGGTCAGAGGTCGGCGTGTATTCCAGCGCGCCGCGCAGGATATAGGTCTGGGCCTCGCCAATGTTATCATTGGTGAACCGGTTCTTGAAGTAACCAGAATCGTAATTGTAGAAAGCGCCGATCTTGCCGTTCAGCAGGCCGTCGACGATAGGACCGGAAACGCCGGCCTGCAGGGTGGACGACGGGCCGCCGCGGCCGGAATCGACCGGGCCTTCATAGGTGGCCTTCGCTTTGTACTGGAAGGTGTCGGTCGGATTGCCGGTGTTGATCAGTACAGCGCCGCCGGTCGTGTTGCGACCGAAAAGCAGACCCTGGGGGCCGCGCAGGATCTCCACGCTGTCGAGGTCGAACAGGTCGAGCACGACGCCGTTGTTGACGCCAAGATACACGCCGTCAACGAACACGCCTACGGTCGGGTCAATCGACGGGATCGAGGAGTTGATGCCAAGGCCGCGGATCGAGAAGTTGGCGGTGCCGCGGGCTGTGCCGATGTCTTCGAGCTGGATGTTCGGGGCTGAGTAGGAGAGGCTCTGGACGTCGCGGACCTGCAGGGCTTCCAGCGTTTCGGCGTTGAAGGCGGTGATCGCGACCGGGACGGATTGGACGTTCTCGACGTCGGCTTTCTTGGTGGCGGTGACCGTGATTGTGCCAAGCACGCGGTCGATGGCGGATTCGCGCGCGGCGGTTTCTTCCACCGTTTCGGCGGCGGCAGGCGCATCGGCTGTCTGGGCGTGGGCGGGCACGAAGGCGATCATTGCCGCCGATGTCGACGACAGGAGCAGTTTGCTGAATTTCATGTCTGGGAGCTTCCTCTACATTGCTTTTCTGGGGGACGGTGGATCCCCGGGAGCGGACATAGAGCGGTTTAGTCCTTATTGAATATTAATATGGAGCCGCCTGGTCCATTCGCCTCCAAGGTGTGACCCGGAGGACACGAAGCGGCGCAATTACAAGGTTGTCACGGTGTATCTCAGCGTGCGCCCAGAGCGCGGCCGGTGATCTCGCCCACTTCACGCGCAGCCTGGCGCGCCGTCGAGGAAATGGGGGTAAGATTCAGGAAACCATGAACCATCGAGGCATAGTTGCGCTCCGTCGCATGGACACCCAGCCCACGCAGCTTGGACGCATAGGCGAGGCCCTCGTCATGTAGCGGATCCCAGCCGCAGACGATGATATGCGCCGGCGGCAGGCTTTTCAGATCGTCCGCCGGGGCAAACAGCGGGGAGATGCGCGGGTCCATGTAAACGCTGGCGTCAGGCAGGTAGTGGCCCCGGAAATATTCGAACAGGCCGGCCGAGATGAAGAAGCCGCTTTCCTGCGGCGTCATCGGTTTGGAGCGGATGTCGGCGAACTGGAGGAGGGGGTAGAGCAGCAGCTGGAAGGCGGGCTTGGGCCCGCGCACGCGTACCATTTCCTGCGCCAGGTAGGCAGCGATATTGCCGCCCGC
>JBGTKN010000248.1:0-3708 GCA_041744615.1 Hyphomonas sp.
CGTGACCACGTCGGTGGCGAAGTCCAGTTCGCCCAGCGACAAGGTCTCGACAGCGCAGCCGGCCGCGCGTGCACCGCCGGCGATCGCATCGGTGAGCGCGCCGCAGAGACTATCCCGGCGTGGATGGCCGAGCACGACGAGGATTCGCATGGACCTGCACTCACCTTTCGGGGTCAACGTCCGAGAGCGGCTCGAGGTTCATCGATTGGGTTTGGATTTCATAGGACAGAACGAAGGAAATGCGGGGGAAATGATCAGATTGTGAAATCCGGTGCTGTCTGATGCGGTAAAGTTGGAGCCGCGCCCCCCACACCGTCCATGCACTAGAATTCCGATCCGCAGGAGCCGAGCAGCCGGGCTCTGAACCGCTCGAGCCGATATAAGCCAAGCGCTTTCGCGAGCGTTCCCCGCTCACGCGGGGATGAAGCGTGGCCAGAAGGCGGCGGGGTCGCCAATTCGGTAATGATCGGCAACGAAAACGTGTTATGTTATAGCATGATGCAGGCGATGGAGATGAGACGTGTCTGACGCGGATTTGGTGGACTTCCTGGACGACCTTCCAGCATCGCACACGGGCAAGATGCGTGGCGAGGACAAGCTTAACGGCGCCATCACAGCCGCCTTGCAGCATTCGGCGCACCCGGAAACGGCCGAGATTGCCAGGGCGATTGTCAGCGCCACACGGCGTAAGGCGATCCCGCCTGCCTTGGCCCGCGAGGTGCTCGCCCGCATTCTGCCGCCGCTGGGCACCGCGTCGATCGTCCCGACCATCACGCTGCACGAAGCCGAGGAGCCGCTGTCGCCAGCCGCCTACAAGCGCACGATGCGCACGATTTGGCGGGCGGCGGTCAGGGACGGCCGGATTGGGCTCGACGAGGCCCGAAAGGCCATGATCTTGACGAAGACGATGTGGCGAGCCGAAATTGAGATGGCTCTTCTAGAATCGGGGGACAGCCGGAAACCGTGATTGTCGATTCGGCTTCATTTTTCGATGGATCGTATGTTGGGTTGATGCGGGCGGGCGCAGTTCCAGGCGCTGTTTTCAAGCGTTCGTAGCGGAGGATGCCTCCGCCCTTAGGCGGTGGAGGGTTCACAAACGATTCCGCGATCTGATCGCCGAAGCCGAAGCAGCCCATCCCGAGGCCAAGCGCATCGAGATCTGGCTGCAAGACGAGGCCCGGATCGGCCAGACCGGCCGCAATTGCCGAAGATGGTTTCAAAAGGGGTACCCGCTCAACCGGCATCAAGGACCAGCGGCACACCGCCGTCTCCCTGTTCGGCGCCGTCTGCCCAGAACGCGACGCCGCCTTCGGCCTGGTCCTACCGGTCGTCTCGACCGACGTCATGCAAACCTTCCTCGAACAGCTCAGCGGCGAGGTCTCTCCCGGCGCCCATGCGCTGCTCATTATGGACCGCGCCGGCTGGCACTGCGCCAACGACTTGGTCCATGCCCGAAAACATTACGGCCGTCCTGTTGCTGCCCTATTCGCCCGAGCTAAACGCGATCGAGCGCCTCTGGCCCTACCTCAAGAAGTGCTTCCTCTCGCGCCGCCTCTCGCCGAACTACGACGACCTCATCAATGCCGTTTGCAAGGCGTAGCAAAAGGCAACAGCGATAGTGGCAGGATGAACTTCTCTAATCAAAGAAGCTCAATCCGTCATAATTAGTTGGGTAGCTATTACCTCAGTCCAGCTCGGCTAGGCGATGCGCGCGAAGGGTTCGTCCTCGCCGACCCGGCGAATCTGGCAAAGGTGATGGTCATCGCCGCCCGCAGCCAGCGACCTTCTTCACTGTTGCAGCATTTGACAAGTTGCGCATTGCAGCAAAGGCCACAACTACACGCCATACGGGTCCCTGCTACGCCGAAAATGGCCTGTCGGCACGCGAGGCAGTGGAAGTCGTCCTCAGGGCGAGAAGCGGCGGCTCATCACCCAGGCGACGATGGCGATGCGCTCGTCCTCGCTGTATACGTCCTCCCATGGCGGCATCTTGCGGAAGCCATAAGTAACGCGATCGTAGACGAAGGCCGGGGTATAGCGGCGCGGCGTGAGCTTCGGCGCCTTGCCGGGATAGGCCTTTGCGCCGTGGCAATGCGCGCACTGATCTTGCCAGATCATCTGTCCATTGGCGATCGCGTCAGCGCTTTCAAGATGGTCCGCCGGCATCTCCGGGATCGGGTTGCGCCCACTCGCATCCTTCAGACGCTGAGCATTCACAGGCGACCCGGCCAGACACAAGGTCGCCACAATCAACACGGATACCGGCACACGCGGCGGCATCCTCGCCTTCCTTGACAACACCAACACTCCAGCTTGGGGACAACACGACGAGTGACCCCTGCGGCTTCCTGCAGGGCACACTTGTCGGACCGGGTCGGTGCGGGCGCTCCCGAGGGAGCCGCCCGCGCCGACCCGCATCGGCTCACTCGCCTGGAACGATCTTGTAGATCGTGTCCTGCCTGCCGTTCGGGCCGGTGGTGACCGAGGTCAGGGCATATACCTCGCCGTCATTGTCCTGCGCGAAAGCCAAAATGTAAGGCGTATTGCCGTCCATGTTGGTGACGGTGGCTTTCTCCATGCTCCAGCTGTCACCTTCGCCGCTGGCAATGAAGATCTGCCCGTCCATCTCGCCAAACGACTTCGACCAGTCGCCGAAGATGTACTTGCCGTCCCAGTCGCCGTGCGCGCCGCGATAAATGTAGCCGCCCGTCACCGAGATGCCCATGCAGCCGTCCGGCTGCGCCGTGCAGTTCTTGTACTCGAGGACCGGCATCTTCAGCCCGGCCTGGTCGCACTCGGCCGGGTGATTATCGGGCTCGGCATAGTCGAAACAATGCGACGCCTCCATCATGCGCCAGCCGAGATTGTCGCCGGCTGCGATGACATTGACCTCCTCGAAGCTGTTCTGCTGGACATCGCCACAGACCAAGGCGTTGTCGCCACCCATATCGAAGGAGCAGCGCCAGGGATTGCGCAGGCCGTAGGCCCAGATCTCCGGCAGTGCGTCGGCGCCGAGATCGGGATTGCCCTCGGTCGGCCCGTCGACATTGACCCGAAGCATCTTTCCGTGCGGCGATGTCAGATCCTGGCCGTTGCCGAGCGTCACGTTGTGGCCGATGCCCCAGTCGTTGGCGTAGCCGCCATCACCGGTCGAGATGTGTAGCATGCCGTCCGGGCCGAACCCGATCCAATGGCCATTGTGGTTGAACTGGGGCCAGTCGATCCGGCTGATGACGCGCTCGTAGGTGGCGTCGGCAACGTCCGGATCGTCTTCGGAGAGACGGAACTCGGAGACGACGTTGGTGTGATCCCACCAGAATTGCTTGGCGAGATCGCCCTGGAAGTCGATCGGCGCGCTGTAGGCGACGTAAAAGAGACCGTTGTTCGCGAAGTCGGGATGAAGGGCCAACCCGAGCGTGCCGCGTTCGTCGAAATCCGCAAACTGGGGAACGATCCGGCTGCGCAGGTCGAGCACCGGATTGCCTTGCACTTGTCCGTCGACGACTAACCGCACGCGCCCGTCCTGCTCGAGAACCCAAAACTCGCCTTCGCCCACCTGCACCATCACCATCGGCGCATTCACGCCGGTCACGAACGGCTCGAGCTCGACATTGACGTCGGCACTGGCGCTGGCAGCAGTCAACGCTACGACTGCCGTCGCCGTGAGAATCACGAAACGTTTCATTGGGTATAGCCTCCACGGTTGAT
>JBGTKN010000249.1:0-4675 GCA_041744615.1 Hyphomonas sp.
CAACTCGAAACCCGGCTTGCCGGACGGAAGATTGATCACGCCGAGGTGCTGCCAGTGCACGCCGGCCCGCGGCACGCCGGTGCCCAGCGCCTTCGCGCAGGCTTCCTTCGCCGCAAAGCGCTTGGCATAGGTTTCCGCCACGCGACGGCGCCCACGCGCCTTGGCGATTTCGTAGGGCGTGAACACGCGGCGCTCGAACTTCTCGCCAAACCGGTCGAGCGAGCGCTGGATGCGCTCGATATTGCAGAGGTCATTGCCGATGCCGATGATCATGCGGCCGCCACGGCGCCGCGCGCGATATCCATGCGGCGACGCATCTCACGGATCGCCGCGTCAAGGCCGATGAAGATCGCCTCGCCAACGAGGAAGTGTCCGATGTTGAGTTCGGCGAGTTCCGCAATGGCGGCCACCGGCCCGACATTGTCGAAGGTCAGCCCGTGCCCGGCATGCGGCTCGATGCCCCTGCGCCGCGCATCGACGGCGGCGAACTTCAGGCGCTCCAGTTCCGGCGCGGCCGCCTCTGCGCCGCCCTCGTGCCAGAGCTCCGCGTAACGCCCGGTGTGCAGTTCGACAACCGGCGCACGCAGCACTTCAGCTACAGCAATTTGAACAGGGTCCGGCTCGATGAACAGCGAGACGCGCGCGCCTGCAAGACGCAGCGCCTCGACCACCGGCGCAATCCGGTTGTGCATGCCCGCCACATCCAATCCGCCTTCGGTCGTGCGCTCCTCGCGGCGCTCCGGCACCAGACACGCCGCATGCGGACGAAACGCCGAAGCAATCGCCTCCATTTCCTCGGTCACCGCCATCTCGAGATTGATCGGCAGTCGCGTCGCCTTGCGGATCGACTCGATATCCCCGTCTCGGATATGCCGGCGGTCTTCGCGCAGATGGATGGTGATGCCATCAGCGCCGGCGGCTTCGGCGATCTGCGCGGCGCGCACGGGATCCGGATGCGGCCCGCCGCGCGCGTTGCGGATGGTCGCAACATGGTCAATGTTGACCCCGAGGCGAAGGTAGCCCGCCATCAGGCGAGACCCCGTGAGCCGGGCTTCATTGCCGGCATGGCCGCAAGCTCCGGCGGCAAGGCATCGGCGGCATAGTCCGGGAAGTTCACCTGCGCGAGCGCGATCAGCTGGCAGCCGACATCGGCTCGCCCGCCCGAGCGGTCGATGATGCAGGCGCCGCCCACCACTGTGCCAGGATGCTTTTCAAGCGCTTCGACCGTCTCACGGAATGACAGTCCTGTCGTGACGATATCCTCAGCAATCAGTACACGGTCATTCGGGCCGATGGAGAAGCCCCGCCGGAACTCCAGCTTGCCATCGACACGCTCAGCAAAGATCGCGCGGGCGCCCAGATGGCGCGCGATCTCGTAGCCCGGAATGATGCCGCCCACGGCAGGTCCTGCGACCACATCAATCTTCCTGAACGCTGCAGTCAGCCTCTGGGCCAGCGCTTTGCAGAGCTTCTCCGACAAGTCTGGCCGCGAAAACACCAGCGCTTTCTGCAGGAAGACCGGGCTGCGCCGCCCGGACGACAGGATGAAGTGCCCCTCTAGCAGCGCGCCGGCATCACGGAACACGTCGAGGACCTGATCACTGTTCATCTTGGCCCTCCTGGTCGCGAACGGCGCGGTCAACAACCGCCAGCGAGCGCAGGGCCGCAAGGATCTGGGTGAGGCGTTTCAGGTCTTCCACTTCAATATCCATCATCAGTTCAATGAAATCGGGATGGCGCGTGCCGGTCGTGATGCCGACAATGTTGCCATTGGACTCGGCGACCGCCGAGCAGAGCTTCGCGAGCACGCCCTTCTGGTTCGATGCATTGATCCGTATACGACCAATAGCAACAGCGCCGGTCTTGGCCAGCTCGGTCCATTTCAGATCGCGCCAGAGTTCAGGCCGGTCGTCATATTCAGCGAGGATCGGACAGCTGGAGACGTGCACGACCAGACCTTTGTCCGGCACCTGCACGCCGATGATCCGGTCGCCCGGCAGCGGGCGGCAGCACTGGCCTAGGTGTAGCGTCACGCCCGGCATCAGGTCCTTGCCTTCGACGAACAGCGGCGCGTGGCGGCTGTCGATCGGCGTCTTGTCGGCGTCATCGGTGCGCTCGGCGGCATAACCCGGGAAGGCCGCGCCGACCACGGCGGCCGTCTGCACTCGCCCCCGGCCGACTTCCTCGCGCAAGTCGTCGATCGAGGATATGCCGATCTTCTTCGCCACATCCCGCAGCATCACATCCACCGGGTCAGCGCCTGCGCGGCGCAGCGCCTGGTTGATCAGGCCCTCGCCAAGACGGCGGAACTCGGCCACTTCCCGGTCGCGTTCCAGCTTGCGCTGCTTGGATTTCGCCCGGCCTGTATAGGTCATCGCTTCCCAGCCGATGGCCGGCGCCGGCGCGCGGCCTCGGATGATGTCCACCACGTCGCCATTCTTCAGCGGGCGGCGCATCGATTTTTCTTCCCCGTTGATCCGTGCACCGATGGCCGTGTCGCCTACGGCGGAGTGAACGGCATAGGCAAAATCAAGCGGCATCGCGCCTGCGGGCAGGATGATCAGCTTGCCCTTCGGCGTGAAGGTGAACACGTGCTCGCGGTACATCTCGAGCTTGGCATGTTCGAGGAATTCGCCCGGCTCCGCGCCGTCACGCAGAAGCTCCGCAAAGGCCTTGAGGTTGGCTTCCGGATCGAGGCCGGCCGCGCGCGCCGAGTCCACGTCAAATCCGTAGGCGCGGTTCTTGTAGCCCCAATGCGCCGCCACACCGTACTCGGCCGTGCGGTCCATCGCCTCGGTACGCAGCTGCAGTTCGACGCGGCGATTGCCGGAAGCGCGCACAGTTGTGTGCAGGCTGGCATAGCCATTCGGCTTCGGCACCGAGATGAAGTCGCGGAACCGGTCCGGTATGCAGGCCCAGTGCGTATGAACTGCTCCGAGGGCAGAGTAACAATCCTTCACGTCCCTCAGGATGATGCGGAAGGCGAACAGATCGGCGACATCCCGGAACGAAATCGACTTGCGCTCCAGTTTGCGCCAGAGCGAATAGGGCTGCTTGCGCCGACCCTTCAGTCGGTAATTCAGGCCGGACGCATTGAGCAGTTTCGTCAGGTCGTCGCGGATCCGGTCCAGGTCGCCCCGGTTCTCCCGCTCGAGTTCCTCCAGCCGGAAGAGGATGGCGCGGCGCGCTTCCGGGTTCAGTTCCTGGAAGGCGAGGTCGTCCATCCGCGCGGCCACATCATAGAGGCCAACCCGGCGCGCCAGCGGCGCGTAGATGTCCATCGTCTCGCGCGCCGTACGCTGGCGGCTTTCCGGTTTCTTGCGATGGTGCAGCGTCTCCATGTTGTGAAGCCGGTCAGCGAGCTTCACCAGCAGCACACGGATGTCGCTGGTCATTGCCAGGATGAACTTCTGAAAGTTTTCGGCCTGCGCCGCTTCCTTCGACATGAAGTCCAGCTTGTCGAGCTTGGTCACCCCGTCGACCAGTTCGGCCACATCGGCGCCGAAGCGCACCTCGATGTCCCCGATGTCAATCTCGGTATCCTCAACCACATCATGCAGCAGGCCAGCGACGATGGTCACCTCGTCGAGGCGCACATCGGCGAGCAGGTTCGCGACCCGGATCGGATGGGAGTAATAGGCCTCGCCCGAATCGCGTTGCTGGGCGCCGTGATGTTTTACGGCAAAGTCATAAGCCTGTCCGAGCAATTCGGACCTCACCCGGGGGTGATAGGCGCGCACCTTGGCGATCAGTTCTTCGCGGGTGGGAACCGGCGGCAGCGCATCGGCGGCGTCTGACGCAGCGATCGGCTTGCCAGCGTTTGCGCCAGTCCCTTTTTCCGGTCCGGAAAGGGCGCTGCCGTCCATTGTGTCTCCTAAAGGCGGTCGTCGCGCCCGGATTCGATTTCTGCCTGATAGGCGCGCAGCACGTCGTCTTCGGTCGCAGCTGGAGCTGCCTGCAGGGCCTGACGATCCGCTTCGCGCTCGTTCTCTTCGCCCGGACGGATGTCCTGCAGGCCCGAGATCAGTGCTTCCTTGACGACTTTCAGGTCGATCGACGACTCGGCGATTTCGCGGAGCGAGACGACCGGATCCTTGTCATTGTCGCGGTCCACCGTCAGCGGCGAGCCTTCGCGGATCATCCGCGCGCGGTGCCCGGCGAGCAGGACGAGCTCGAAGCGGTTCGGGATCTTCTGGATGCAGTCTTCGACAGTAACGCGGGCCATTTTTCGGAAAATCTCCTGAGAACCGCCCTTTATATGCGCTGCAGCACACCGCGGCAACCCATCCTTGCAGGCGAAAGCAAGGACCGGTAAGCGATGGAAATACAGATTTCCGGGCTCTTTATTCGCCCCTCCTATTAGAAGAAGTGGACCTTGCCAATGGCCTTCTACAAGGATGAGCGCCTCGCCCTGTTCATCGATGGCGCCAACCTCTATTCGGCCGCCCGCTCCGTCGGCCTGGATATCGATTTCAGAAAACTTCTCAAGGAGTTCCAGACCCGGGGCCGATTGATTCGGGCGAGCTACTACACCGCCCTTGTCGAAAGTGACGAGTACAGTCCGATCCGCCCGCTGGTCGACTGGCTGGCCTATAACGGCTTCAACGTGGTGAAGAAACCGGCCCGGGAGTTTGTCGACCGAGAAGGTCGCAAGCGGGTGCGCGGCAACATGGAT
>JBGTKN010000250.1:0-13566 GCA_041744615.1 Hyphomonas sp.
ACGCTTTCCGCCCCCTCCCCTTCGCGATGCGCCGCTGGCCGGCGCACGGCCCAGCGCCGAGGCGCGCGCCTTGTTGGCACTGCGCAAATCGGCCAACAAACTGCTTCTCGGAACGCCGGGGCCGGATCCGGCCGAACTGGATGAGTTGCTGCTTGTCGCTGCCCGTGTGCCGGATCACCGGAAGCTTGGGCCGTGGCGGTTTCTTGTGTTTGAAGGTGATGCACGGGCAAAGCTTGGAACCGCGCTAGCGCGCATTCTGAGGGAGCGCAAATCGCCTGAAACCCAGATCGAAGAAGCCGAAAGATCAATGCTGCGCGCGCCGGTGGTCGTGGCCGTGATTTCCAGCCCGGTTGAGGATGGCCGCACACCCGTTTGGGAACAGGAACTGTCAGCCGGCGCCGTCTGCTACAATCTCTTGTTAGCCGCCAATGCCAGCGGCTGGGCAGGCGTCTGGCTCTCCGAGTGGGCCGCTTACGATCCTGAAGCGGGCTTGTTGATGGGCTTGAAAGCGGGCGAACGTGTAGCGGGTTTTGTGCACATCGGAACCGCCCGGGCCGCGACGCCCGAGCGCGTGCGTGCAGACCTCAGCAACCGCATTGAGCGCTGGAACGGCGGCTGATCAGCCCCGTCCGCGATAGGGTTGAACCCCGGTTTCGGGCACATAGAGCCCGTCCGGCACCCCGCCGGATTGCCAGAACACGTCGATCGGGATGCCGCCGCGCGGATACCAGTAGC
Source organism: Hyphomonas sp. (assembly GCA_041744615.1). Taxonomy (GTDB): domain Bacteria; phylum Pseudomonadota; class Alphaproteobacteria; order Caulobacterales; family Hyphomonadaceae; genus Hyphomonas. The sequence goes on from JBGTKN010000250.1 coordinate 736, forward strand.
CCGAGATGCGCAGCCATCGCGCCTGGGTAAAGTTGAAGAGGCGTTTGCCGATGGCAACTGTGCAATCTTCGTGAAAGGCACCATGATTGCGGAAGCTGGTCAGATACAGCTTCAGGCTCTTGGATTCGACCAGCCAGTGGCCGGGCGCATAATCGATCACCAGATGCGCAAAATCCGGCTGGCCAGTGACCGGGCAGAGGGAGGTGAATTCGGGCGCAACCAGCCGTATCAGATACTGCGTATCTTCATGCGGATTCGCCACGCGTTCGAGGACCGCCGTCTCCGGATTTGCCGGAATGGCGCTCGTTTGGCCAAGTTGGCCAAGGCCCTGATAAATCGTCTCGTCAGCCATTGGGGATCAGGTTCACGGTTGGAATGAGGTCGAAGGTCAAACCCATGTAGAGGACATAACCGAGCAGGAGAACTGCCCCTTCCCAGCGCGCTATCTTTCGGCCTGTCATGGCAAACAGCATCAGAAGCCCGGCCGACAGCACCACGGCTCCTACATCGATCGAGGAGATGATGCTGACAGGCTCTGCGCCGGCCATCGCATCCGCCGAAATGTCGCCGCGGATCGAGAACGGGCTGACAAGGGATGTCACGCCGATGATGCCGAGAATGTTGAAGATGTTGGAACCGATGATGTTGCCCAAAGCGACATCAGCGCGTTTCCGATAGGCCGCGACTAGCGACGTCGCCAGTTCCGGCAAGCTCGTGCCGATGGCGACAATCGTCAGTCCGATCACGGTCTCGCTGATGCCGATCGACCGCGCGAGGGAAGTCGCGCCTGTGACCAGCATGTTGGCGCCAGCCACAACGCCGGCAAGGCCGGCAACCGCAATCAGCAAGCCCACGATCAGACTATAGTGCGCCTCTACCGACTCGCCCTCAGCTTTGTGCAGTTCGGCGACTGCGTCCTGCCGCTTCTGGTCCGCAATCAGCGAGTAAGCCAGATAGGCGATCAGGAGGGAAAGCAGGAGGAAGCCAGACAGGCGGCCGAACTGGTCAAACCACAACAGCGCACATAGCAGGCCTGTGACCGCCAGCATGAACGTGCCGTCCCGCGCGAGCGCTTTGGGATTCACCAGGATCGGCGAAATGATCGCCGCCAGCGCGAGCACCAGGAAGATGTTCGCCACATTCGAGCCGACGACATTGCCGATGGCGATACCCACCGCGCCCCTGTCAACGGCCTGCAGGCTGGTCACGAGCTCAGGAACTGATGTGCCGAAACCAACCAGTGTCAGGCCGATTACCAGCTCTGAAATGTTCAGTTTCCGGGCAACGCTGACAGACCCGCGCACCAGCGCTTCGCCTCCCACGAGAAGGAAAATCAACCCGCCGAGAACCAGTAGATACATCATTGTGCCGAATCCTGCCCAGTTCTGGGCCATATAGGGTCACGGAACCGTGATAGGCAATCTGCCCTGCAGGAGCCCATTATTTAGCTTTCACCCGTCAAGTGAACGTTATGGTTTCACCCATATGAATGGGCCAAGACTTGCATGCCTGTCCCGGCAGAAAGCTGAGTACACACGATGAAAGCGGCGAAACCGGCCAATGCCTGGACGATCGCCCGGCCTTTGGCCGGGGCTTGTCTGCTGGCCGCCACGTCTGCCTGTGCGCTGGTTCCCGGCATGCGCGATATCGCCACTCAGGAATCCGAGGCTGCTCCGCGCGCAACAGTCGAAGGCATCCCCTCCGCCCTCACCGCCCGTGCCAACGAACTGGTGCGCGTTGCCGAGCCTGCTCCGCGCAGCGTTCTGGAAGCCCGCAACCGGATGAACAGTTCCGCAAGCCTGCTGCGCGACCTGTTGTCCTCCGAAGGCTATCTGGCCGCGGATGTTGCGCCCTCACAAATCAACGCCGAGAGCGATTCCGCCGTACTTGTAGCCGAACCGGGCCCCTTGTTCACGGTGTTGACGCGCGATTTAGCCGGGCGCGAGTCGATGGTGCCGGAAGTCGCCGCCCGGCTTGAGTCCGAACTCGCCGGCCTGTCCGAAGGCTCGGTTGCCCGGACGCAGACGATCGAGCGTATGGACGACAACCTCGTCCGGCTGCTGCGCCGTCAGGGCTACGCCTTCGCCCGCAGCGAAGGCATCGACGTTCTGGCGTCCCGCGAAGACGCGAATGTCGAGCTGACCTTCCTTCTGATCCCCGGTCCGCGCGTCGCTCTCGGCGCGCTCGAAATTCCGGATGTCGACGCACGCAGTTCCAAGATGGTACGTGCCCTGAAGACATGGTCGGACGGCGACCTTTTCACGCCGGCCACGATCGACCGGCTTCGGACACGGTTGCGCGCGACGGGTCTGTATGAAGGCATCGGCGTCGTGATCTCCGAGACACCCGGTCCCGATGGCCTGCACACGGTGTCCACAACACTGGTTGAGGGTAAGCCCCGCACCATCGGTGCGGGCGTCACGGCCTCCACCACCGAAGGTGTCGGCGTCGACGCCTACTGGGAGCGCCGCAATCTCACCGGCCGCGCGGATCGCTTTCGCGTGCGCACCAAAGTTGCGACATTGGGGCAAGACCTGACGGCCACTTACGAACGACCCAATATCGGCCGGTATGGCCGGACCCTGTCGCTAGACGCCGGCGTGCGCGCCGAGCAGACCGATGCCTATGACCTCGAAGGCGCGCGCATTGGCGCGTCGCTTGCCCAACCGCTTACGCCGCAGATCACCCTGTCCGTAGGCGCCGCCCTTGACGCGACGCGCACCGTGGACGAACGCGCGCGTATCGTGGGCGGGATCGAGCGCGAACAAGTTACGTTGTCGTTCCCGGTGTCGGTCAATTACACTGATGTCGGCGACCCGCTCGACCCGCAGTCTGGCTTCCGCTTCTTCGCTTCGGCCGATACGGGCGTCTCTGTCGGCGACGAAACGCCGGTCTACACGCGCCTGCATCTGTCGGCAGCAACCTACCGCGCCGTCGCAGACGACCTTGTCGCGGCATTTCGCGCCGAGTATGGCGCTTTCGTTGGATCAGACGCCGTTCCTCCCGACCGGTTGTTCTTTGCCGGCGGCGGCGGCACCGTCAGGGGATACGAGTATCAGAGCCTGTCCCCGACAAATGCGTTCGGCGACATCATAGGCGGGCAGAACCTATTTGCAGCGTCGGCTGAACTCAGATGGCGCGCGTCGGAGCGATTCGGCTACGTACTTTTTACGGATTTCGGTGCTGCCAGTGATGATCCGGGTACGGTCTTCTCGGCAGCGTCGGCCTCTGTCGGGCTAGGAATTCGCTACTATCCCGGTTTCGGACCGATCCGCCTCGACATCGCAACGCCGCTGGATCGCCGCGACGGCGATGCGCCCGTCCAGGTTTACATCTCGATTGGCCAGGCGTTCTGATGGCAATCCGCCTCAACCCCTTTCCGCTCCTACGGCGCCGGCCTGTCCTGACCGCGCTGGTCGTGCTGGTGCTTGCGCTCGTATCATCCGTCGTGATCGCACGCCAATGGATCACTACCGAATCCGGCCGCGACTTCGTGATATCGCAGATCGATGGGCGTGATGTTGCAGGCTATGGCAAACTAAGCGTCAGGCGCCTCGGCGGCGATCCGCTATCGGAGCTTACATTGGGTTCGCTCGAAATCCGGGACAGCACCGGCGTGTGGCTTTCGGCCGAAAATATCAGCTTGTCATGGTCACCCTTCGCGCTCCTGTCGCGCAAAGTTGACCTCGCCGACATCTCGATATCCGGCGTGAACATACTGCGCCGCCCCGTGCGCGAGGCTCGGCCGGACACAGGCGGTGAGACCTGGGAAATTCGTCTCGGCAAGGGGACCATCGACAGACTGTTCCTCGCCGAGGGCGTGGCGGGGCCCGAGTCGGCCTCGTCGATATCGGCGCGTTTCCTGAACGAGCGGAACGGATCGATCGATGCCCAGCTCCAGATTTCGCCGCTCGAAGGCGCAGGGGACCGCATCGAGGCGAAGATACTCCGTGACCGGAATACTTCGTTCGATGTGATCATCGACGGGACGGCGCCTGCCGGCGGCGTATTCGCGCACCTTCTACGCTTGCCCGAAGGCGCCTCGGCCATTGTCACGGCCACCGCTGCCGGCGATCTCGAAGACGGTCGGGGCGAGGCCCGTCTGACCGTCGACGGTAGCGACAAGGTTTTCTTCTCCGGCAAGATCGAGAAAAACGCGCTGGACGCCAACATTCGCTTCGACGCAGCGGCCTTGCCCATTCCAGCCGATCTGGCGGCCTTCCTCGGCCCCCGGGCCGAACTGGATGTGACCGCCTTGTTTGAAAAGCCGGCAATCACCTTTACGGCGGCCAGCCGGATAGCCTCCGGCACTGTCAGCCTGTCCGGCAAGTCCCGCCCCGACCGTTTCGAACTTACCGAACCCGCCGGCGTCTCGGCGAACCTAACCTCACTCGCCCCCTTCTGGGATGCGCCCCGCATTATCGCACTCGACGGCACACTCGAGAAACGCGACGCCGGTTATGCATACACGGGTGATACCCGCCTGGAGCTGAAACCGGACTCCGGCCTGCCGTTCGAAACGGTATCGGGCGTCGTGACCGCCAGCCTCGAGGGCGGACGCATCCCGTTCACGGGCGACGTTACAGTCACGCGGGCGTTTGCGGGCAATCCGGATATTGTTCGCATCATTGGCGAGGACGTCCGCCTCACCGGCAACGGCGTGTTCGACACCACCACTCGCCGCCTTCTGGTCGATGCTGTTGAGATCACACACAAGTCAGGCAACGGACAACTGCTGGGCGAGGCCGGATTTGCAGATGACACGTTGAACGTATCCGGAAAGATGACCCAATCACTCGACGCCCTTCCCGGTGGCTTCGGCGGCACGGCGTCGGGGTTCGTCCAGGCAAAAGGACAATTGCGCGATTTTGAACTTGGACTGAACCTTAATCTGGCTGGGCTGACGACCAGCATTGACCAGATCCGCCCACTCGTGGCGGGCCGGGGCACGCTGCGCGGCATGCTTCAGATCCAACCGGAAACCGGCACGATCCGGCGTCTCGACGTTCGGCTGCCTGGCGTCGAAGGTCAGGTGACCGGACGCATCTACGGACCACAAGCTCCGGACCTGCGCCTCACGCTACAGCAACTTCAGACGCTCGACGTGTCCGGAAACCAGATCGAACTCGGAACGGTGACCGCTCAACTCTCCAGCCGGTCCGGCGGAGTGTTGCTGAAAGCAAGCTCCGAGGGCGGCAACGCGATCGTCAGTGGACGCACCGTCACCTCTCTCCTCGCAACCGCCGAACTGCTCATCCGTGACGGCACGATTTCGGGACCGGTCAATTTGGCGGGTCGCTCCGATGGGCAGGCTTCCTCTGTGTCATTCGGCATCGACCGTTCGGGCACCGCGACGCGGTTCAACAGTATCCGCGGCCAGCTCGGAGACATCGAATTCACCGGCTCAGCAGTACTCGCCGACGGCGGCGAGATCGAAGCCGATCTCGATGTGCAGGCCGAAACTTTCGAGTTCGCCGGCATCCGCTTCGGAAGCTTGAAGCTGAAAGGTGCCGGCGGCAGCGCCGGCGATGATCCCTTCACCGTCGGCGCAGAATTTGAAGCCCGCGACGTCGAGCTCACCTCTCGCCTCACGATTGATTCTGTCATCGGCACAGTCACAACAACTTCCGAAGGCTATCGCTTCGATGGCCGCCTCATTGACAAGTTGCCGCGAGCCGACAGCGACGTCGTGTTTTCCGGCCTCATCGCGCTGGGCAACGGATCTCCGTCCGGCAGCTTGTCGTTGTCAGGCGCCCTGCTCGGCATTCCCGTCGCGACGCGCGAGGAGGTTCGCTGGTCGCTGGGCAACGCCCCGACGCTTGACGCCGACATCTCGCTTCTCGGTGGTCATCTGCAGGCCCGTTTGCGGCCCGGCAACGAAACGACGAGCAGTTCGGTTACCCTTGAGTCTCTGTCGACGGCGCCGGTGCTGGTCGCTCTTGGCTATCCGGCGATTGATGCGGCAGTGTCCGGCCGCGCCAACGGACGCCTCTATGGTGAGAACCCGGAAGGCGTTGTCGAACTTTCGGCGACCAGTGCCGTGTCGGGATTGACGACCAAGATTGATTTTGGCCTGACCGGCCGTCTCGACCGGCGGGCCCTGATCTGGACCGCCCAGTCCAGCTATGGACCCGATCTCAGGGCAAATGCAGCAGGCCGCTTGCCCGTGATCGCATCACCCGGCGCAATTGCGCGCCTCGACGAGAACCGACCGCTTGAAGCTATGGCTGATGTGAACGGAGACCTGAATTCCTTACGGCTGCTCGCCCTGGCCTATGGCCACGACATTGGCGGAACGCTCAGGAGCCGGACGGAAATTTCCGGCACGCTGGCGAACCCCGCGATCAGGGCAACAGCAGACATCAGGAGCGGTATCTACGAATACGGCGCCACTGGTCTCAGTCTCAAGGACCTTGACCTGACAGCCGGCTATGAGAATGAAGTGCTCACGCTGACTGGAACCGGCGCAGGCGCCCGCGGCGGAACGCTTACGCTGAACGGCCGCCTCGCCGAAACCGAATCCGGTGTGGATGTCGGCCTTGATCGCATCCTCATCTACGACCGTCTCGGCGATCATGCGCGTATTACCGGTAACGCCAAGCTGACAGAGGGCGAAAACGACCGCCTACTGAGCGGCGACCTGATGATCAACGACGCCCGGTTCAATATCAACAATGCATCCGACAGCACGATACGTACACTGAATGTACGCTGGACAACGGACGATCCGAACGGTGCACGCGGCAGGGTTCTCAACAAGCCTGTCCGCCTCGGCCTCAAGGTTTCAGCTGAGCGCGGGGTGTTCGTGCACGGGCGCGGTCTCGACAGCGATTGGGGCGTCAACCTCGACGTCACAGGTGCGCCGGACAACCTTCTGCTCAACGGACGCGCAACGCTTGTGCGCGGCACGCTCGAACTTGCCCGTAGGCCCTTCGTGTTTGACAGTGGCCTGATCAGTTTCGACGGCCCGCTGACATCCGCACGTCTGGCAATTTCTGCCACGCGCGAAGTTGACGGGTTTTCGGTGCGCACCGATGTCGGCGGCTCACCGTCACGCCCGACCATCGAACTCTCGAGCACGCCGTCGCTGCCTGAAGATGAAATCCTGTCGCGCATGCTGTTCGGTCGGTCTTCGATTGACCTGACTGCCCTGGAAGCTGCCGAACTGGCATCCTCCATCGCCCGACTCGCAGGCCGCGACACCGGCTTGGACCCGATTGGCGCGATTCAGTCTGGCCTCGGCATCGACCGTCTGCGTTTAGGCGTGGACAATACAGGAAATGCGGAGCTTGGTGTGGGTCAATATCTAGCTCCGGATGTCTACCTCGAGGTGACAACCCAGGGCGCGGCCGGGAACTCTGTGGAAGTGGAGTGGCAGCCAAGACCGCAGGTTTCAGTGTCGTCAGAGACCAGTTCCACAGGCGATTCCCGCGTCTCGGTGCGTTGGAAAAAAGACTACTGATGACACGCTCTGTGTCACAATCCCTATCCTGTACAAAACAGGATAGCTTACCGGGCGCGCCAGTATAACGAATTTTCGCATACTGGCTGACTTGCCTTCCACTTCCTGTGGAGGAAAACATGAAAAAAAGCCAGAAGGTAGAAAATATGCAAGACGATTCTCGAGTTGCCGGATCGCGCTCTCCCACGCGGATTGACCAGATGGTCGGTGAGAAAATCCGGGAGCTGCGCACATCCCAAAATTTCACCCTGTCGGAGTTGGGGCAGGAACTTGGTATCAGCCATCAGCAGCTCCAGAAATACGAGACTGGCACCAACCGTCTGAGCGCCGGCATGCTGGCCAGCGTGGCGCGTGTTCTGCGTGTTCCTATAGCTGAACTGTTCCAGGATGCAGAAACCGGTACGCCTGACAAACGCGATCCGGTTACCGAAGCCCGCGCTCGTTGCCACACGCTTATCGACCGGACGAATTCGGTGCCGAAACTCGAATCAATGGCAAAAGTCCTGCGCGCCTTATCATCCGACTGAACGCTCAACACTCGACGACATTGACGGCCAGACCGCCTTGGCTCGTTTCCTTGTATTTTGAAGACATGTCGATGCCCGTCTGGCGCATCGTTTCAATCACCTGGTCCAGCGAAACCTTCGTCTGTTCAAGGGAGTGAAGCGCAAGACGGGCGGCATTCGCCGCCTTCACCGAACCAATAGCGTTGCGCTCGATGCACGGGATCTGCACGAGGCCGCCCACGGGATCGCAGGTCAGGCCCAGATTGTGTTCCATGCCGATCTCGGCTGCGTTGGCCACCTGTTGCGGGGTGCCGCCCCATACTGCGGCGAGGCCACCCGCCGCCATTGAGCAGGCCACACCGACTTCTCCCTGACAGCCCATCTCGGCGCCCGAGATCGAAGCCCGTTGTTTGTAAAGCAATCCTACACCGCCGGCAGTGAGCAGAAACTTCCGGACCCGGACAAACCGGTCTTCGGCGTCCCAGCAATAGTGGCGGATGACCGACGGAATGATTCCCGCTGCGCCATTGGTCGGCGCCGTCACCACCTGCCCGCCCGCCGCGTTCTCCTCGTTTACCGCCATCGCGTAGACGTTCAGCCAGTCAAACAGCTGTTCGCGTTCGTTTGACGGTGGGCCGCTGGTAAGTTTCTGCCAGATTTCCGGCGCGCGGCGCCTCACTTTGAGGCTGCCCGGAAGAATCCCCGTGCGAGACAAACCGCGGTCAATGCATGCCATCATCACCGCCGCGATCCGGTCCAGCGATTCATGCGTCTCCTCGGTCGGACGCATCGCCGATTCATTCGCCATGATTACAGCGTCGATCGACGTGCGGGTTGAGTGGCAGATTTCCAGCAGCTCCGCCGCAGAAATGAAGGGATGCGGCACGTCCGGGCCAGCCGGAACGATGTCGTCGCGCACGGGGCGTTCAAGCTGGCGTTGCGATGCGATGAACCCGCCGCCGGTCGAATACCAGGTACTGTCCACAAGCGTCTCCCCTGCCCCGCCAAACGCACGCAGGCGCATGCCGTTCGGGTGCAGCTTCGGGAGGACGTCATAGGCGAAGCGAATGTCCCGCGCGGCCTCGAACGGAATGGTCCGCCCCCCGGGCAAGGATAACAGCGCACGCGCTTCGAGCGCCGCAACCTTGTTGTCTGCATCTTCTGGATCGAGTGTTTCGGGATCCAGCCCCAGCAGCCCCAGCATCACGGCCTTGGGCGTCGCATGTCCCGCCCCGGTCAGCGCCAGCGAGCCTTGAAGTTCGACATCAATCCGCTCCACCACCCCGAGTACGCCCAGCTGCTCGATTTCCTGCAGGAACCGCCCCGCAATCCGGATCGGGCCGACCGTATGCGAACTGGACGGGCCGATGCCGATCCGGAAAAGATCCAGTACTGAAAGCATCCGCCGTCTCCCTATTCTTGTCGCTGCAGCGCTTCAGGCCGCAGTGCCGCGCATCTCCGTCACATCGTGAGAATAAATCCAATCATATTGACCATGTGCAAACGCCGGCAGCAGCTGTCCGGCAAGCCAAATCGGCCCGAAGGTTGCCAACTGGCTGATCGGGTCGCCGCGATGGAACAGCGCCGCATTCCGCCGCGCACCGGCCTGCACCCGCGTGGTGCGGGGTTTGCGGACGGTTTCGTAGGCGCTCAGCGCGGTGCCCAACGAGTCGTTCTGAGAGACGAGCCGAGCGAGCACATAGGCATCTTCAATCGCCATCACGGCGCCCTGCGCCAAGAACGGCAGCATGGGATGGCACGCGTCACCCAGCAACACAGCGCGGCCATCAGACCATGTATCCAGCGGCATTCGGTCATAGAGAGCCCAGCGGTTCAGCACCGCTGCCTTCTCCAGCATGGTCCGGATCACCGGCGACCAGCGATTGAAATCTTCGAGCGCCTGCTCCCGGCCACCGGTCGCCGTCCAGGATTCAACCGGCGCCTCCTTCGACTCGACCACCGCCACGAGATTCGCAACGCTGCCCCGTCGCAGCCGATAGGTCACAGCGTGCCGCTTCGCGCCGACCCAGACACAGGCGGTTTCCGGCGGTGCATCGGCGCCCAGTTCCGAAACGGGCACCACCGCCCGCCAGGCAACATGCCCCGTGTACCGTGGCCGGTCCGGTCCCATCATCTGCCCACGGATGGCCGAATGAATCCCGTCTGCCCCTACCAGCAGGTCTCCACTGATACTCTCGCCCGTATCGAGGTGCGCGAACACCTTCGTTTCATCCTGCGTATAGGACACAACCCGGCGGTCCAGCTGCACCGCTCCTGGCTGCCGGTCCTGCAACGCGCCGCCCAGCGCCTCCACGAGGTCTGCCCGGTGGACATGCAGATATTCGCCACCCCACCGTGCATGCGACGCTTCCCGCAACGGAATCGTCAGTATACGGGCGCCGCCCTTACCGAATCGCAATTCCTGCGCCCGGGGCCGGAACGCATCCTTTTCGACGCGCGCACTGACGCCCAGCGCCTCGAAGACGCGCATACCATTGGGGCTGATCTGCAGCCCAGCGCCAACTTCTTCCAGGACATGAGCCTGCTCCAGGACCGTCACCTGGTGACCTAGCTTCTGGAACGCCAAGGCGGCGGTCAGCCCTCCGATACCCCCGCCTGAAATCAGGACATGCATTTGCCTGGCCTGGTCTGCTGGTTGATCTGCTATTTGGGACGTGATGGATCTTCGCTGCCACCGATCAGCACAAAGCGCCGGTCGCAGTATTTGCACTCGACGAAGTCCTCGTCGCCCATTTCGTACCAGACCTTGGGATGCCCGAGCGCGCCGCCGCCGCCATTGCAGGAGACTTTGCGGCTGGTGACCATCGAGATTTCCGGGGGCGTGAAGACATCGCGCTTGAGAGGCATCTTTTGAACTCCGCAGGGCCTGACGCGAGGGGCGGCTTGCCCCTGTACAACCTGATCCCTAACTAGAGTCTGGGCTGCCGGCTTGCAAGGCGTGCCGAATGCCGCGACGAAAGACCGCCATGCCAACTCCCAGATTTGCCATCGAAGTCCGCGATCTGCGGAAAACCTATGCTGGCAGCGGCAAGATGCCCGAAAAGAAAGCCCTCGACGGAATTTCGCTCGAGATTCCAACGGGTTCGATATTCGGGCTCCTGGGTCCGAACGGAGCCGGCAAGTCGACGTTCATCAATATCCTCGCGGGTCTCGTAAAGAAATCCTCCGGCACGGCCCGCATCTGGAACCTCGACATCGACCAGCATCCCCGCCAGAGCCGGGCGGCTATCGGCGTGGTGAACCAGGAAGTCGTTGCTGACCCCTTCTTCACGCCGTTGGAGATGCTCGAACTGATGGCGGGCTTCTATGGTGTCCCGAAAGCCGAACGCCGGTCGGAGGAAATCCTGACAGCGCTAGGACTTGGCGACAAGAAGGACGCCTACGTGCGCCAACTGTCCGGTGGCATGAAGCGCCGTCTGATGGTCGCCAAGGCGCTCGTCCACAATCCACCGGTTCTCATCCTCGACGAGCCCACCGCCGGGGTCGATGTCGAGCTGCGCCGCCTGATGTGGGATTATGTCAGGGAACTCCACGCCCAGGGTACAACGATCATCCTCACGACCCACTATCTCGAGGAGGCCGAGGAGCTTTGCGATACCATAGCCATCGTCAATCATGGAAAGATCATCGCCTGCGAACCGACCCCCAGATTGCTTTCGCGCCTCGATTACAAGACGCTGATCATCACGCCGCGTGAACCGATCACGGTCATTCCGCCCGAACTCGCCATGCATGACCCGAAACTCCGTTCAGATGGCACGATGACGATTACGTTCAAGACCGCCGAAACCGGCATCGGGCGCCTTCTCGAGAAAGCGCGTGCAGCCGGAATAAGCGTTGCAGATCTTTCAACAAGGTCGCCCGATCTGGAAGACGTGTTCATCTCCCTGACGAGCGATCAGCCCGTCACGACAGAGACTGGCTGATCCAGTTGGCGAGCGCTTGACGGTTCATCGCGCCGTTGTGCGTGGCTGTAACCTTGCCTTGCTTGAACAGCAGCATTGTGGGCAGCCCGCGTACGCCGTACTTGGCACCAACCAGCGGGAAATCGTCCACGTTCAGCTTGACGATCTTCACCTTGCCGTCGAGTTCGGCGGCCACAGCTTCGATATGCGGCGCCATCTGCTTGCAGGGGCCGCACCATTCCGCCCAGAAATCGACGACCACAGGCACTTCGGATGACCCGAGCAGCACATCTAATTCGTCGTCGCTTACATCCATACCTGACATTGTTCCGGCTCCTTTTGCGGCCCGAATTGGGAACTTGATACATAGGGACTCTTGGCCCCTGTCAAACCACCCTCAAGGCATTGTTGAGGGAATCTGACAGCATCTCGGGCGGGATGCGCATCATCTTCGGCCCATCCGTCCAGCACAGCACCGCCACCAACTCGCGGCCCGGGAAAGCCGATTCCAGCACAGCTGCATAGGCTGCCATCTGCGTGATGTAGCTGGCCGCTACGCCTGAAATGTCGTCGGGAGCGGGTTGATCCGTCTTGAAGTCGATGACCAGAACGCGGTCTGGCGTGACCACCAGCCGGTCGACGCGGCCGTTGATGACCAGGTCATCCGGCAGTTTGTCAGACGTCCCGATCACGGCCGCCTCGGCCCTGCCTCCAGGTTGGAACAGTTCCGCAAGCGTGGGTTCGTTGAGGATGGCTTCCGCCGAACGCAGCATTTCAGCCTTCTGCGCCTTCGTCAGCCCGGGTTCGCGCGTGAGAAAAGCGGCGCCCGCAGACTGGCGCTCCGCAACCGGCAGTTCCGGCAGATACTGAAGCAGGCTGTGGATCAGCCGCCCGCGCTTCAAGCGGGCTTCGCGCTTCGGATCAAACGGCGCGACCA
>JBGTKN010000251.1:0-1670 GCA_041744615.1 Hyphomonas sp.
GGCGGCGCGGATGTCGTTCGAAGAGGGCATGGGTGTACCGGGTTCCGTTTGCTTGCCCGACGGGGCCTGACGCTTGCCCCGTATCTAGCGGGGAGGGCGAGGTTTTCCTAGGGACCCCCGGTTTGTGCGCCGGCGCACACCTCATGCGCCCGCATGTTGACCGCCATCTGTTCTGCCGCCTAGCGTAACGAGTGCCACCGATGAGTGTTCAGCCGAGGATCCGATGCGACGCATTACGCTGTTGTCCGCCTTCATCATGGCCTGGCTGATCACCCATCCCGCTGCCGCCGAGACGGTGCAGGGGAGTGTTGGCGTTGGGAACAGGACCATCGCGTTGCCACCGGGCGAATGGAGGAAGGCCGCTGAGTGTCTGTCCGCGAACATCTTGAATTGGTTGAGTCATCTGTGATTCGCTTGGGCAGGAGCGATTCGCGGGGGGCGTGGTGGATGTGGACGGCGGAGAACCGGTCTCGGTACGACCGGAGTAGGCTGCGCTACCCGAGTGACATGACGGATGCTGAGTGGGCGCTGATCGCCGGGCTGATCCCGCCGGCGAAGCGCGGCGGCAACGCGCGCACGGTGGATGTGCGCGAGGTGGTCAACGGTCTGCTGTACGTGCTCGGCACGGGCTGCCAATGGCGGGCGATCCCAAAGGACCTGCCGCCACGCAGCACGCTGCACGGCTACTTCATGCGCTGGGAGTGGGACGGCACGCTCAATCGACTTCACCACGTGCTCTACGTGCAGTGCCGCGAACAGGCGGGACGTGAGGCCAGCCCAACGGCGGCGATCATCGACAGCCAGAGCGTGAAGGGCGCGGAAAAGGGGGGCCTTCGATCGACCCGCACGGCTATGATGGCGGCAAGAAGATCAAGGGCAAGAAGCGCCACGTCCTTGTCGACACGCTCGGTCTGATACCAACGGCCGCGATTGATGACCTTCGCCCGCTGGAGGCGGGCAAGGCCGCGACTGCGGCCCGCCGCCCCTGCGGCGAGCCCAGCGGCCGGAGGCCGCGCCCGGCGCGTGAGGGCAAAAAAGGAATACCAACGGTCGCTGAAAGCGGCCGTTGGTATGATGCTGCACGCGGTGGTGCACAGCGCCGATCTGCAAGACCGTGACGGCGGCGTGTTGGTGATGCCGACGCTGTTCGGGATGTTCCCGTTCCTGCGCAAGCTCTACGCCGATGCCGGCTATCAGGGGCCGAAGTTCCAGGCCGCACTGAAGCGCGTGCTGCGCCTCGTGCAGATCCAGATCGTCAGGCGCTCCGACACAGCGCAGGGCTTCGAGGTGCTGCCCCGGCGATGGGTCGTCGAACGAACAATCGCATGGCTCAACCGCTGCCGCCGCCTCGCCAAGGACTGGGAGAACCTCAGCCACACCGCGCTCGCTTTCCTCCGCCTCGCATCCATTCGCCTCATGATCCGAAGGCTCTGCCAAGCATCAAAATGTTCGCGGACCGACACTCAGAGAACTGCATCGCGCAATTTCTGAGGATACCGTTGGCCTCAAGGAAGTAGCATTGGTTTGCGCCCGTGCGATTGTCTCGAGTCTGCAGAGCGGCCCACAAAGTCGGCTCACGCAGCACCAACGAATACATTGGTTGGGTCTCCTTGCGCTACGCGAGGCGCGCGCTGGCAAGCTCGCAGAGGCGCTCAGCATTGCGCAGAGCC
>JBGTKN010000252.1:0-5712 GCA_041744615.1 Hyphomonas sp.
TGCCCATGCCGGTGGCAACCGCCATCTGGCGCTCGCTCTGCGGCGGCCCCGGCGGCCCGCGGCGCTGGGGTTGCTGTTGCTTCGCCGGAGCCGCTTCTTCCTCCGACGCCTCCGCCGTTTTCTCCGCTGGCGGGGCATTTATAGCACGGTGCTGGGCGGCGCCCATGCTGGTGCCGGCGGTATAGGCGGCAAGGCCGAGGATCATCGGCACAAGGACGATTACCGCCAGCCAGGATGGCCGCTGCGCGTCCGCGAGGCGCCGCGTATGGGCAACGAAGGACGTGAACTCGGTGATGATCGTGTAGACCGCGAACGGCACCAGCAATGCCGGCACCGTGAACAGGATAACGTTGACCGGCGCGTTCATGCCCTCGGTCTTCACCCCGGCGATGCCAAGAATGAAGGCGGCAAAGGATGGCACGATGTAAAGCAGCAACCGGCCGAAGAACATCAGCGTCCAGGCCCGGCTGAAATGCAGCTTCGAGGTCTCGCCGAACGGATTGAGCATCGTCTCGGCCCAGTTCATCGCCGCCGGATCATCCCGGTGGTCGCGGATCCAGGGGCGGTGGGAATCGATTTCGCCGGGGGTCGTGTTCATGGAGCCGGTCGCCTTCTGCAGGGAGGTCAGGAAAAGGTGTTCGCCGGGCCGCCGAGGGTCGGCGGACCATGGCGGTTCGGTTTGGGATCAGAGCGCATACGATAGACGGCAAAGCCGACGAGCGCGCTCGACAGGAGCAGCGCGGCAACCGAGGTGACCGCCGACAGGCGGGCATATTCCGGCGCCCGCTCGGCAAGCGCCTCGAAGGCGGCGTTGAAGCCGCCGGTTTCCATGATCTTCTGGATTTCGCCCTGCACTTCGAAGGCCTGCGGAGAGAGGACCGGCAACAGGATCGCCGACAGGAACATGTTGAAGAAGCCGAACCCTGCCATGAAGGGAATCCACAGCCAGGCGCTGAGCCCGGCATCGTGGAGCCGTTTGCCGAACAGACAGATATAGGGGAACACCAGCGCGTACTGCAGGATCCCCAGTCCGGGCGACACCACCGCCGTCAGGACCGAAATGATCATGAACGCGCCGGTCAGCAGCACGAGACCGCGCGCGAAGGGGATCGGCGCGAGGCGGCCTTTTGGCTCAAGGAACAGGAAGCGGAAGTCCATGGGACGAAGGTGGTTTCCTTGCAGGTCTGTGGCCGGTGTCATACCCGCCCCTTATCAATAAACGATAAAGCGGCGCAACAAAAAAGAGCCGGGCGCCCGGCCCGGCCCTTCCTTGATCAACTACAGCAGACCGGTCAGGTGAAGGCAACCGAGGCGCCGCCGGGGCCGGGGCCATACTGGTTGTCGTTCGGATCAGTCTTGAACAGGCCCATGACGGCGCCGACAACGCCCGTGACGACGGCGGTCGACAGGATGCTCGGCAGGAGCGTCGCCTGCGCGATTCCCTTGGAGGCGTCCATTGCCGCGCTGATGGCCAGCGAAGGGTCGCCGGCGGCGGCATTCTCGATCTCGCGCTGCATTTCTGCCTGCAGGGCAGCCTGGTTGACGCCAAACAGCGCCGGCAGGATCATCCCCGCCACGATCGACACAATGATGGCCAGAACGATCATCGCAATCGTCAGCCAGCCGGACTTGCCGGAATCATGGAAGCGCTTCACGTGCACGGCAATCCAGGGCCAGATGAACAGCAGGCCGAGGAAGCCCAAAAAGGGTGAGACAAAGGCGCTGACGGCCGACAGGGCGGCGCTGATGGCCAGCAGGATGAGCACCGCGCGCCAGTAGGTTGGCTGATCGATGCGTCCGTTGGGGGTGAGAAAGAGTTCCATGTGTTCCAGTCTCCTGACGTTGGGGCGCCCGCCCCGTCTATGTCTGTTCGGCAACAGTCATTTGACAGGCAGGTCTGTCCCCGCTCCGCCGCTGCTGGCAGAGAATAGCAGGCCGAACCGGTTTCCGGAATGTTAAGCGCATCGCCTTAGCGGGCGCAGGATCAGGCGAATTCGACCATGATTTCGTCGGCAGCGACGCTTTCGCCCGCCTTGACGTTTATGGCTTTCACCGTGCCATTTGCCCCTGCGCGGATGATGTTCTGCATCTTCATCGCTTCAACGATGCAGACCGCCTCGCCTTCCTGCACGATCTGGCCGACCGTCACGTCCATGGACACGACCAGTCCCGGCATGGGCGAGATCACCAGCTTCGAGGTGTCGGCCTTCGGCTTTTCTGGCAGGCGGCCGTGCATATCGGCAACGAAAGGCGTGCAGACCAGCGCGCGCAGGGCGACGCCCCGGTGGCGGAAGATGTAGCCTTCGGTACGATCGGCAAACTTCACGGCGAAGGGCGTGCCGTCGAGCACGCCGTCCAGGAGGTGCTCGCCCGGTTTCCAGGACGTCACCAGGGTGTGCGGCTTGCCGCCATTGATCGCGATCTGCGCGTCGCCATGCTCACCGAGATCGATGCTGACCGGATGATGCGTATCGCCAAGGATCACGACCCAGTCGCGCCGCGGCTGGCCGCTGGCAGCCACCTGTCCCGACACCTGTCCCGCGCGACGAGAAAAAAAGGCATGAACGTAGGCCGCCGAACAGACTAGCTGCGCTTCTTGCGCCTTGGTAGGTGCAACGCCCTGGAAGCCATCGGGGAATTCGTCCTTGATATAGGCCGTGGTGATGTTGCCGGAGCGGAACCGCTTTTCGTCCATCACTGCGGCGATGAAGGGGATATTGTCCTGGATGCCTTCGATGTGGAACCGGTCGAGCGCCTCGCCGTGCACGTCGAGCGCCGTGTCACGGTCCTTGCCCCAGGTCACGAGCTTCGCGATCATCGGGTCGTAGAACATCGAGATCTCGTCACCTTCGCGCACGCCCGAGTCCATGCGCACTTCGCCCTTGCCAAGCTTTCCTTCGGCAGGCGGATGGAAACGCTTGAGACGGCCGATGGAGGGCAGGAAGTTGCGGTAGGGATCTTCCGCATACACACGGCTTTCGACCGCCCAGCCATTGATCTTTATGTCGGACTGCTTGAGCTTCAGCTTCTCACCGTAAGCGGAGCGGATCATCTGTTCGACGAGGTCGATGCCGGTGATCATCTCGGTGACCGGATGCTCGACCTGCAGACGCGTGTTCATTTCGAGGAAATAGAAGCCCTTGTCCTTGCCGGACGCGACGAACTCCACCGTGCCCGCGCTGTCATAGTTGACGGCCTTGGCCAGCGCGACGGCCTGTTCGCCCATCTTCTTGCGGGTTTCCGGATCAAGCAGAGGTGAGGGCGCCTCCTCGATGACTTTCTGGTTGCGGCGCTGGATCGAGCATTCGCGTTCGTTCAGCCAGAGGCAATTGCCATGCTTGTCGCCGAGGACCTGGATCTCGATATGGCGCGGCTCGAGGATGAACTTCTCGATGAAGATACGGTCGTCGCCGAAGGCGGCGGTCGCCTCGGCTTTCACCGCCGGGAAGCCTTCCTCGACTTCCTTGTCATTGGCCGCGACGCGGATGCCCTTGCCGCCGCCGCCAGCTGAGGCCTTGATCATTACCGGATAGCCGATCTCGCGGCTGATCTTCACGGCGTGCCCGGTATCGGAGATCAGGTCCATGTGCCCGGGCACGGTCGACACGCCTGCTTCGGCGGCGAGTTTCTTGGAGCTGATCTTGTCGCCCATCGCGTCGATGGCGTGCGCGTTCGGGCCGATCCAGCCGATGCCCTCCTTCTCGAGCCGTTTTGCAAAGCCGGCATTCTCGGACAGGAAGCCGAAGCCCGGATGGATCGCCTCTGCGCCGGTCTGGCGGACCGCGTCGATGATCTTGTCCTGGACGAGATAAGACTGCGCGGCAGGTGAGCCGCCGATATACACCCGCTCGTCGGCCATCTCCACGGCCATCGAGCCGGCATCGGCGTCGGAATAGACCACCACCGTCTTGATGCCCATCTTGCGGCACGTCTTGATGACGCGGACGGCGATCTCGCCGCGATTGGCAATCAGTATCTTTTTGAACATGCGCCGGGCACCCTCGAAGCGTCGAAAAACCGTGTCGCAGTTAAGCCGCGTGCCACGCCTTGTCCATGCTTACCGGTACGGCAAGAGGCCCGGTTCGCCCGGAGCGCGAACAGGTCTTACGCGGCCGCCGTTCGCCGCCGCCGCCAGCCTGTTCGCACCCAGACCAGCCAGAACAGCATAACCAGCAGCGGCGCGAACGCGGCCGCGAAGGGGAATGCCGAGTTTCGCAATGCATCCGGCAAGACCTGCATCTGGCCGAGGAAGAAGGAACCCGAAGCGATAAAGAGTGAGAAACACATGCGCCAGAGATGCCGCACGATGCGCGCCGTGCCGGAAATGCCCCGGCGCAGCAGCACGTTGAGCTCGCCTCCCGCCGCCAGGACGCCCGCGACGGTAAACAGGATGAAAGCCTGCGGCGGCGAGCCGTCAATTGTACCCGTGGGGCTCGCCGCGCCCATCTGCATGAACACCGCGCCCGTCCCGGCAATTGCGAGGGCGATTCCCAGCCCCGCCAGCTCGGCTATGCCCGCCTTCGTATCCCGCTGCCGCGCTGTGCGCCAGCCTGTCACCAGCAGATAGAGTGCCATGATCCCGGCCACGAAATTCGGCCGCTGTCCCTCTTCCAGGAAAGGCGCCACCCCCGCCCCGATGAGGTAGGCGACAAACATCGAAACAAAGAACACCGCCCCCGCCGCCCGGTGCAACCGCCCGCCTTTCTTGAACGCCAGCGCTGCGGCGCCCGAGATCATGCCCAGCGTCCCGCCCCCAATATGCAGCCAGAGCAATGCCGCCGCGCCGAAATGCGCCCACCAGGGATCCTCTGGACCGGCCTCGAGATTGGCCGCCAGCGCCGCGCCGGCCAACATCAGCCAGGCGGCAAGCAGGATGGCGCAGCCCCCGGCGAAGGGTCGAATGCCAGGGCCTGGCGTGTCAGTCATGGCGGCAATCGCTCCGGGAATGGGGGATATCTGAGCCGGGTTGTTGCCGTTTTTCGATAAGGACGCCATGATGCGGCGTTGCGCAAACATGGCTATTTGTAACAGGACGCCCCGCATACATGATTGAAGCCACCGTCTCCGCAGGGATCGTCCGCGGGCTTGCCGCTTTCGCCGAAAGCAAAGGCGCTGGTCCTGCCTCGCTATACCGGGAAGCGGGCATCGCCCCCGCCAGCCTGAATGACGCCGACACGCGTATCCCCCTCGATCTCTACAAGGCGCTGATGCGCGCCGCGAAGGCCGCCACGGGCGAGCCCGCGCTCGGGCTCCTTTACGGCGAAGCGATCGACATGGCGGAGGTCTCGCTCGTCGGCCTGATCATGAATGCGTCAGCGACGATGGGCGAGGCCTTCTCCCAGATGCAGCGCTTTGGCGCCCTCGCGGTCGAACTCGACACCGAATACGGCGCGCCGCGCTTCCAGCTCGCCGAGCGCAGCGGCCAGCTCTGGATGACGGACACGCGGCCCAGCCCCGACGATTTTCCCGAGCTCACCGAAACCGCCTTCACCCGCCTCGTCTGCGGCCCGCGCCGTTTCCTGCCGGCGCCGCACGTGCTGGAAGTCCACGTCACTCATCGCGCGCCCTCCTACCGCGCCGAGTATGCCCGCATCCTCCAGTGCCCGGTGACCTTCTCGGCGAACTGGAACGCGATGCGCCTAGCGCCCGGCCTCACCAGCTGGCCAGTCGCCCAGCAGCCTGCCTATGTTTTCGGAATACTCACGGACCGGG
>JBGTKN010000253.1:0-3854 GCA_041744615.1 Hyphomonas sp.
TCTGTTGCAGGAGACGAAATACGGTAAGGCGTGGTCCTCATGGGAAAACGCGCTGGCGTCGTTTCATTCCAACGGTGTTGGCGGGGAAAGCCCCGGCGAATATGCCCGCGCCTTTGCGCGGCTGGAAAACCACTACTTCATGAATGCGGCCTTCCTTGAATATGACGGCCAGATCCTCGACCGTGTCGACCGTATCGCGCATATTCCGGGTGCTATTGTGCAGGGCCGCTATGACATGATTTGCCCGCCGCATTCCGCGTGGAATCTCGCCGCGCGCTGGCCGAATGTGGAGTTGCACATGGTCCGCAATGCCGGACATGCCCTGTCCGAGCCGGGGATCAGCGCCGAACTTGTGCGTGTCATGGACCGCATGGCGGAGGACTAGAAACAGGCGGCCCGCGTTGCCCCCTTGCAGACTCGGCCCAAGCGGCGTATATCCCCTCTCAACAGCGGCGCGCTGGGGTCCACTCCCACCGTACCACCGGGAAATATCAACGGGCCGCGCGCCCGTTTTTTTGTGCCTGAAAGGCAAGCCTGAGCAATGCATAACGACCTAATCGCCAAAGCCGCAATTGATCGCCGTCTGGCCGAGATCATCACCCCCGTGATCGAGGATCTGGGGTTTGAACTGGTGCGTGTGCGTCTGATGGGTGGCAAGACGTCGATCCTGCAGATCATGGCGGAGCGCCCCGAGGGCGGTATCTCCGTCGATGAATGCGCCCAGATCAGCACCGCCGTCAGCGCGACACTGGATGTCGAAGACCCCATCGTGGATGAATACACGCTTGAGGTTTCCAGCCCCGGTATCGACCGTCCCCTGACCCGTCTCAAGGATTTCGAGACCTTCGAGGGGTACGAGGCCCGGATCGAGACCGATGATCTGATTGACGGCCGCCGCCGCTTCAAGGGCGAGTTGGCAGGCGTTGAGGGTGACGAGGTTCTGATCAACATCGAGGAAGGCACTGTCGGGCTGAAATTCGAATGGCTGTCCGATGCCAAGCTGATCCTGACGGACGAGTTGATCCGCGAGATGCTGCGCCAGCGCAAGGCGGCAGGTTTTGTCGATGAAGAGCAATTTGACGAGATAGAAACAGACACTGACACCGGTTCCGAGGAGGACTGAGACCATGGCAATCACTTCCGCCAACCAGCTGGAGCTTTTGCAGACCGCAGAGGCTGTTGCCCGTGAAAAGATGATCGACCCCGGTCTGGTGGTCGAGGCGATGGAGGAATCCCTCGCCCGTGCCGCCAAGTCCCGCTACGGCTCGGAGATGGATATCCGCGTGGCGATCGACCGCAAGACAGGCCGCGCGCGTTTTACCCGCGTCCGCACGGTCGTGGCCGATGACGAGATGGAAAACTATCAGGCCCAGTTCACGGTTGAGCAGGCCAAGCAATATATGGCTGATCCCCAGATCGGGCAGGAATTCATCGAAGAAGTCCCCCCCGTCGATATGGGCCGGATCGCGGCGCAATCGGCCAAGCAGGTGATCTTGCAGAAGGTCCGCGAAGCCGAGCGTGACCGCCAGTTCGAGGAATTCAAGGATCGTCAGGGCACCATCATCAACGGTGTGGTCAAGCGCGAGGAATATGGCAACGTCATCGTCGACGTGGGCCGTGGCGAAGCGATCCTGCGCCGGAATGAGAAAATCGGCCGCGAATCATACCGCCCGAACGACCGTATCCGTTGCTACATCAAGGATGTGCGCCGCGAACAGCGCGGGCCGCAGATTTTCCTCAGCCGGACAGATCCCCAGTTCATGGCCGAACTGTTCAAGATGGAAGTGCCGGAAATCTATGACGGCATCATCGAGATCAAGGCCGTCGCCCGCGACCCCGGAAGCCGCGCCAAGATCGCCGTGATTTCCTATGATAACTCGATCGATCCGGTCGGTGCCTGCGTCGGTATGCGCGGCAGCCGCGTGCAGGCTGTCGTGAACGAGCTTCAGGGCGAGAAGATCGACATCATTCCGTGGAACGAGGATCAGGCAACCTTCCTTGTGAACGCGCTCCAGCCTGCCGAAGTCTCCAAAGTCGTGATCGACGAGGAAGCCGGCAAGATCGAGGTTGTCGTGCCGGATGAGCAGCTCAGCCTTGCCATCGGTCGTCGCGGTCAGAACGTCCGTCTGGCGAGCCAGTTGACAGGTCTCGACATCGATATCCTGACAGAGGCGGAGGAATCCTCGCGTCGTCAGAAGGAGTTCGAGGAGCGCACCAAACTGTTCATGGATGCGCTGGATCTGGACGAGTTCTTCGCCCAGCTTCTGGTCGCCGAAGGCTTCACCAATCTGGAAGAGGTCGCCTATGTCGACCTTGACGAGCTTCTGGTGATCGACGGTGTCGATGACAGCACCGCGAGCGAGTTGCAGATGCGGGCCCGTGATACGCTGGAAGCAGCGGCAAAAGCGGCGATGGACCATGCCCGCGAATTGGGTGTCGAGGACAGCCTGGTTGAATTCGAGGGTCTCACCCCCCAGATGATTGAGGCACTGGCCGAAGATGGCGTGAAAACGCTGGAAGATTTCGCCACTTGCGCCGATTGGGAGCTTGCGGGTGGCTGGACCACCGTGAAGGGTGAGCGGGTCAAGGATGAAGGCTTGCTCGAGAAATTCGACATGTCACTCGACGAGGCACAAAAGCTGATCATGACGGCGCGCGTCATGCTGGGCTGGGTTGATCCGAACGAGCTGAACGGCGAAGAGCCGGATACCGATGAAGAGGAGGCGGAGGCCTGATTTCAGGCCTTCGATTGACAGACATGACCCGTGGTGGACAAAGCAAGGAACGGTCGGACGGACCGGAGCGCAAATGTATCGCCACGGGAGAAGTGCAGCCCAAGTTCGGGCTGATCCGTTTCGTTGTGGGTCCCGAGGGGCAGGTTGTCCCTGACATCATGGGCAAATTGCCCGGACGCGGCATCTATGTCTCGTCAGAGCGTCCGGCGCTTGAGATGGCGATGAAGAAAGGCCTGTTTTCCCGCGCGGCAAAGCAGGCTGTCACCGTGCCGGACGATCTGATCGACCAGATCGAGGCGCAACTGGTGCGACGTGTGGTAGATCTGATCTCGCTTGCCCGCAAAGGCGGCGAAGCGGTCAGCGGTTACGAGAAAGTAAAGGACTGGCTGGTCAAGGATTATGCACAGGTTCTGATCCAGGCGAGTGACGGATCCGAGCGTGGCAAATCCAAACTGAGCACGCCAGCCGATGGTACTTTTATCGGTTGGCTGGAAGCGGATGAGCTTGGCTTGGCCTTTGGAAGACAAACTGTAATTCACGTTGTGCTTGCCGCTGGAGGTTTGGCCCCACGTGTTGTAGAGGAGGCGGCAAGACTGAAAGGTCTGCGCGCCCCGGACGGCGGCAAGACCGTCAAAAGGATAAGAAGAGCCATATGAACGACAACGACGGTAAAAAGACATTGGGTGTAGGTGGTCTCGGCGCACGGCCGGGTAACGTGAAGCAGAGCTTCAGCCACGGACGCACAAAGAATGTCGTCGTGGAAACCAAGCGCAAGCGCGTTGTGGTCCCCAAACCGGGTGCGGGAAAGTCCGCCTCCGGGGGCGCGGCACCGAACCCGGCGCTGGGAGACCCCGCAAAACGGCCTGCCGGCATCTCCGATGCCGAGATGGAGCGTCGCCTGAAGGCGCTTCAAGCCGCGAAGGCACGTGAAGGCGAAGAAGCCATCCAGCGCGAAGCGGACGAAAAAGCCCGCGAAGAAGAGCGCGCCCGCCGCCGCGAGGAGATGGAGGCGAAGGAACGCGAAGAGCGTGAGCGCGAAGAGGCGCTGAAAGCCAAAGCCGACGAAGAACAGCGCAAGGCGCGCGAGACCGAGGATGCAGCCAAGCGCGCTGCTGTTGC
>JBGTKN010000254.1:0-2218 GCA_041744615.1 Hyphomonas sp.
ATGGAGAAGGACCGCGGCATCTCCGTCTCGGCCTCCGCCATGTCCTTCGACTACCGCAATTTTCGCTTCAACCTTGTGGACACGCCCGGCCACAGCGATTTCTCCGAGGACACCTACCGCACGCTCACCGCCGTGGACGCCGCGGTGATGGTGATCGACGGCGCCAAGGGGGTGGAGAGCCAGACCCGCAAGCTCTTCGAGGTCTGCCGCCTGCGCGACCTGCCGATCCTGACCTTCTGCAACAAGATGGACCGCGAAAGCCGCGACACCTTCGAGATCATCGACGAGATCCAGGAAAACCTGGCCATCGACGTGACACCGGCAAGCTGGCCCATCGGCCAGGGCCGCGACTTCATCGGCTGCTACGACATCCTGCGCGACCGGCTGGAGCTGATGGACCGCGCCGACCGCAACCGAGTTGCCGAGACCATCGAGATAGGTGGGCTCGAAGACCCGAAGCTGGCCGACCACGTGCCTGCGCAACTGCTGGAGACGCTGCGCGAGGAGCTGGAAATGGCGATGGCGCTGCTGCCGCCGCTCGATCCGCGCGCGGTGCTCGAAGGGCACATGACGCCGATCTGGTTCGGCTCTGCCATCAACTCCTTCGGCGTGAAGGAGTTGATGGACGGCATCGGCACCTATGGCCCGGAGCCGCAGGTGCAGAAGGCCCGGCCTCGCCAGATCTCGCCGGAGGAGGAGACGGTCTCGGGATTCGTTTTCAAAGTCCAGGCGAACATGGACCCCAAGCACCGCGACCGCGTGGCCTTCGTTCGCATGGCCTCAGGGCATTTCCGGCGCGGCATGAAGCTGACCCATGTGCGCACGAAAAAACCGATGACTGTGTCTGCCCCGGTGATGTTCCTCGCGTCCGACCGCGAGCTGGCCGAAGAGGCCTGGGCCGGCGACATCATCGGCATTCCGAACCATGGCCAGCTTCGCATCGGCGACACGCTGACCGAGGGGGAGGCGCTGCGGGTGACCGGCATCCCTTCCTTCGCGCCTGAGTTGCTCCAGACTTGCCGCGCGGGCGACCCGATGAAGGCCAAGCACCTGGAAAAGGCGCTGATGCAATTCGCCGAGGAAGGGGCCGCCAAGGTCTTCAAGCCGATGATCGGGTCCGGGTTCATCGTGGGCGTCGTGGGCGCGCTGCAATTCGAGGTGCTGGCCAGCCGGATCGAGCTGGAATACGGCCTGCCCGTGCGCTTCGAGGCGTCGCAATTCATTTCCGCCCGGTGGGTCACGGGGCCGAAACCGGCGATGGATAGCTTCATCGAGGCCAACCAGCAGCATATCGGCAGGGACAATGACGGCGATGTGGTGTACCTCACACGCCTGCAATGGGACATTGACCGCGTGGTGCGCGATTACCCCGGCATCGTGCTCTCGGCGACGAAAGAGATGATGGTGTGACGCAGCCCCAAGACTCGAGCGTTTAAAAAGGCCCCTGCAAAGGGGCCTTTGCTGTCATTCTTGACCTTGCGCCGTGCTGTCAGGCAGCTTTCTTGCGACGACGCAGCGCTGCCAGACCGACAAAGCCTGCGATCATCAGCCAGCCAGCGGCCGGCAGCGGAACAGCTGCAGTGCCGCCGCCGAAGCGGTCGGCTTCGCGAGCCACGATCCCGCCATCTACCAGCGCGAACGTGGGGAACGCAGCATCGCCGTCTGCTGTCCGGGTGAAGGTCACGTCGAACTCGAACGTCCGGTCGATTGAGCGGTCGTAGGTGCCGACGGCTTCTGCTCCGACGCAAGCGCCAATATCGGCAGAGATGCACACGGCGCTGACGTCGATCAGCGGAGCGCCGCCGCCAAGGTCACCGACAGTCACTGTCGAATAGTTTGCAAAGCCGCTAGTGATCCCGGCGGTCACGTCCGCGATGATATCCGCAACGCTGGTCGCACTGTTGAACACCTCGCCGCCGAGCGGAGCGCCATAGGAGTTGTTGACGGACGCAAAGTTGCCGTAGGCAAGAGTGACGAGATTGATGTCGTTGTTCGCCAGCGTCGCTTGCGCGCCCGCGAGATCGCCCTTCGCCGACGCATCGGTGAAGAGGAACATGAAGCGGTTGGAACCGGGCCGCCAAGACAGGTTGTCACCGGCCAGCGCAATGCCCGTGTAGCCCGATTCGGGGAAGTCGCCGCCGAAGTCCGGAATCCCGAGCGTTACGGTCCCGACATTCGCCGTGAAGGTCGCGTTATTGGTCGTCAGTCCGCCGCCGAT
>JBGTKN010000255.1:0-3613 GCA_041744615.1 Hyphomonas sp.
ATCGGCGCGGGGAATAGACCGGACCGATGACGCTGGAGCCCGCCTACGCCCGGCGAACCGCCCCACTTCAGAACTAGAGTTTGCCCGCCAGTTCGCCGGCATACCGGGTGATATCCCCTGCTCCGAGGCAGACGACCATCGCGCCCGGTTCGGCCAGCGGACGTACGGCATCGGCGAGTCCCGATAGGCCGGCGAGGACATGGGCGCTCTTGTGCCCGTGGCGCCGGATCGAATTGACCAGTGAGTCGCTGGTCACGCCCGGGATAGGCGTCTCGCCCGCCTCATAGACCGGCGCCACGAGTACATGGTCCGCCGCGTCGAAGCAGGTGGAGAATTCCTCGAACAAGTCATTCAGACGCGAATATCTGTGCGGCTGGCAGACTGCGATAAGCGTTCCGGTACCCAGCATCGCGCGAGACGCTTTCAGGACGGCGGCAATTTCGACCGGGTGATGGCCATAGTCGTCAATGATCTTCACCGGCGCCTTGCCGGCGACAGGCACCCATTCGCCCACCGGCGTGAAGCGCCTCTTTACGCCGCCGAACTTGCCGAGCGCGCTGCGGATCTGTTCGTCACTGGCGCCGAGTTCGAGCGCGACAGTAATGGCGGCCAGCGCATTCTGAACGTTGTGTTCGCCCGCCATTGGCAGGGTCAGGTCACCGATCACTCTCGGACCGCCGGACGCGCGGCGTATCTCGACATCAAAGTGCGCGCCATTCAGGTCGGTGCGCAGGCTGACCGCGCGCACATCGGCCTGCAGGTTGAAGCCATAGGTGATGCGGCGACGGTCAGTCACGCGCGCGGCCAGTGCCTGCACTTCCGGATGGTCCGTGCACAGAACGGCAAAGCCATAGAAGGGCAGATTCTCGACAAAGGTGTCGAAGGCCTCCCGCAACCGGTCCATGCTGCCGTAATGATCCATGTGCTCTGGATCGATATTGGTGACCACCGCGCAGGTCGGACTGAGCTTGGCAAAGGTGCCGTCGCTCTCGTCACTCTCGACCACCATCCAGTCGCTCTCGCCCGCCTTGTAGTTCGAGCCATAGGCATGGATGATCCCGCCATTGATCACCGTCGGATCAATTCCCGCGCCGTCAAGAAGGCAGGCGACGAGCGAGGTCGTTGTCGTCTTGCCGTGCGTGCCGGCCACGCAGACCGTGTATTTGAGACGTGTGATTTCGGCGAGCATGTTGGCGCGGCGCACCACCGGAATGCCGGCCGCCCGCGCCGCCTGGACTTCCGGATTGTCGCGGCGGATGGCGGAGGAAATAATCACGGTGCCGGCGCCGGCAACATTCTCTGGTTGGTGGCCTATGAACACTTTCACGCCGCGCGCACGCAGGCGTTCGACATTCGGACTGTCGGCCACATCCGAGCCCTGGACCTGGTAGCCCATCGTCAGCATCACGTCGGCGATGCCGGACATGCCGATACCGCCAATCCCGACAATGTGCGCCGGGCCGACGGAGAAAGGGGTGGGTGCTGTCATCGAACGGAGCTCCTAGATTGTCCGGCGCGTCAGGGACATCAGCAGACCGGCGATTGCGAGCAGCAGCATCGCGCCAATGATCAGCGTCAGCGTGCCCTCGTTCACGCTGCCGCCGGCGTAGGTGCGTTCGGTGCCGCCATTCAGGGCTTCCGCATGGGAGAAGAACGACATCCAGAAAATACCGACCGTGAACCCCCAAGCGGCCGAGAGCAGTCGCGACGAGCCCTGGCTCAGCGTTCTCATGCCGCCCCAGATCAGCGCACCGGCAGCAATGAAATCAACGATCCAGAACGGCCAAGGTTGCCAGTCGCCCCAGTTGCGAACAATCTCGGCGACCGCGAGGAAGAGTCCGAAGCCAAGTGCAAGCATCGCCGAATTGCGGATCATAGCTCGGCAATCCTTTCCGCCATCTCGGCAAGGCGCTGGGCAGCGTCCGGTTTTGCCGCCGATCTTGCTGCCGACGCGCGGGCCTTCATGTCTTCAGGGTCGGACAGTCGCGCCGCGATCAGTGCGCCGAGCAGTTTTGGCGTGACGTTCGATTCCAGCAGCATGTCGGCCGCCCCGACATCGGTGAGCGCTTCGGCATTGGCGGCCTGATGGTCGTCCATTGCGATGGCGAGCGGGATGAGGATGGACGGGCGCCCGACAGCTGCGAGTTCACTCACCGTGCCTGCGCCGGAGCGCGCGATCACCAGATGCGCCTCGGCCAGACGGTCCGGCATGTTTGAAAAGAAGGGCGCCAGCTCGCTTTCAATCTGGGCCTTGCGGTAGATGGCGCGCACACTTTCGACCTGCTCTTCCCTCACCTGCTGTACGACCTTGATCCGCGCCATCAGCGGCGGGGGCAGTTGCTGGGCAATCGCCAGCGGCACCAGCTCTCCGATGATGCGCGAGCCCTGGCTTCCACCGGTGATGAAGATGTTCAGGATCCCGTCCATCGGCGGGAAGGGCCGCGTCGCCGCTGCAAGGATCGGGGCGCGGACCGGATTGCCGACCGCGAGGTGCGCGCAGCCCGGCGGCAGAAAATCCAGCCGCGAGAAGCCGCTGGCGACCAGCTTGGCATGTTTCGCGAACTGCCGGTTCACCCGGCCGAGCACGGCGTTCTGTTCATGTATGATGATCGGCACACCCTGGCGCCGCGCCGCCGCCAGAGCCGGGAAGGCGGGATAGCCGCCGAAACCGGCCACCAGAGCGGGGCGATGCTGCTTCAGGAGACGGCAGGCCTTGCCGATGCCGGTGTTGATCTTCAGCGCGGCGCCGGGAACGGTCCAGGGCTTTCGGAAATTGGGCGAAGCGGCCTCGATCTCCTCTTTCCAGTCGGCTGGAAAGTCGGCGGCATAACGCAGGCCGCGCGAATCCGAGATCAGCGCCGTCTGCCAGCCGCGCGACCGCAGCTCGTCTGCAAAGGCGCGGGCCGGAAACATGTGACCGCCCGTCCCGCCCGCGGCGATGACGACCAGTTTCTCGCGTGGGGGTCTAGCCATACGGCCCGCGGCTCCTCGTGCCTTCGCCGCGCACGAGAGCAAGCGCAAGGCCGAGCGTCAATCCCATGCCTACCATGGCGCTGCCGCCATAGGAGATGAAGGGCAGGGTCAGCCCCGTCGGCGGTACCACCGCCAGATTGACCCCAATGTTCACGGCCGCCTGTATGGCGAACAGGGCAAAGAGGCCGGCGGCCGCCGTCCGCGCGAAACCGTCCTCGATACGCGCCGCGGCCCGGAAGCCCCGGATCGCGATCAGCCCGTAGATCGCCATCACCGTCACTATGGCGACAAGGCCGAACTCTTCGGCGATAACCGCGAAAATGAAATCTGTATGGGCCTCTGGGATCTGCAACTTGACCAGCCCCTCACCCGGCCCGGTGCCGAACAGGCCGCCGCGCCCGATCGCCTCGATCGTCTTCTCGATCTGAAACGTGTCCACGGAGCTGGGATTCAGGATCGTGTTCACCCGTACCTTCACATAGGGCAGCAGATTGTAGAGCAGAACGGCCAGCGCCGCGCCGCCCGCCGCAAAGCCGATGATCCAGCGTTTGGGCAGACCGCTGACGAAGAACGCCGCAAGGAAAGCCATCGACAGGAGCGCCGCTCCTCCGACATCGGGCTGAAGGAGGAACAAGCCGAG
>JBGTKN010000256.1:0-3954 GCA_041744615.1 Hyphomonas sp.
TCTGAGGCGTTCCGCGACTTGTCCGACGCGGCCTGGCCGAACATGGAGCAGGTCTGGGACGTCAACATCTGCGGCTTCTGGCGCAGCCTCGAGGTGCCCGCGCCCAAGACCCGCGTCCTGCTGCTGACCCGCTACCGGGACCTCTCCGTCTGGGAAGCCTCGCGCTGGTGGACCGACACCCCGCCCGAAGCCGACGCCGCGATGTCCCGCTTCCGCGCCAGGAACGAGATGATCGAGGCGACGGTAGCCTATCCGGCGCTGTTGGTGGGATAGGCGATTTGGGCGAACCTTTGTGCCGGTGTCCCGCCACCGAGAGATGGCTGCGTGCTGGTGACGCCGCGTGAGCTTCAGATGATCGCACCGCGGACTTTGGCGGAAACCCATTCCGACAGTATGACCGTGGCGAGGATGACGATCAGGATCATGGTCACCTGCGGCCAAGCGAGCACGTTCAGCGAGGCCTGCAGCTTGAGGCCGAGGCCGCCGGCGCCGACAAGGCCGAGGATCGCGCTTTCGCGGATGTTGATGTCCCAGCGAAAGACCGTGATCCCCCAGAAAGCGGGCAGGACCTGCGGCACGATCGCATAGTCGAGGACCTGCGCCCGAGTGGCACCGGTGGCCGTGACCGCTTCGACGGAGCCCGTGTCCACTTCCTCGATCGCCTCATAGAGCAGTTTGCCTATGAAGCCGATGGATCGCATGCCGATCGCGATCACGCCGGCGAGCAGGCCCGGGCCGATGATCGCCACCAGCAGCAGCGCCCAGATCAGCGAATTGATCGAACGCGATGCGACGATGATGAACAGCGCCACCGGCCGCAACAGCAGGGCCGACGGGGTGGTGTTGCGCGCGGCCAGAAATGCCACGGGCACAGCGAGGATGACGCCGAGGATCGTGCCGAGGGTCGCCATGTTGAGCGTATCCCAGAGCGGCACCATCAGTTCCGGCAGATATGACCAGCGTGGCGGCCACATGCGACCGCCGATATCGGCCGCCTGCTTTGGCGCGTCGGCGACGAAGAACCAGATCGTATCGCGCGTCATGACCTGCCAGCACCAGACCGTCAGCGCCACCAGCGCCAGCCAGCCCAGCCAGATCAGCAATGTCTGGCGAGAGGTGCGACGCCGCCAGACTTCCGGACGGACCAAGTCGGTCATTGCAGGAATTTGCGCAAATAGCTGGAGCCGTATTCCGCCATCATCACCAGCACGATGATGATGAGCAGGATCGCCCCGGCACTGTCATATTCGTAGCGGTCGATGGCGGTGTTCAGCGTCGCGCCGATGCCGCCGGCGCCGACGACACCGATCACCGCACTTTCGCGGAAATTGATGTCGAGCCGGTACAGCGACAGACCGATCAGCCGCGGCATGACCTGCGGCTGGATCGCATAGTTGATCACCTGCAGCCATGAGGCGCCGGTGGCTCGGATCGCCTCTGCCTGCGCCTCGTCGATGTCCTCGATGTCCTCGGCCAGGAGTTTCGACAGGAAGCCGATCGTGGCGAAGGACAGCGTGAGAAAGCCGGCAAACGGGCCGAAACCGAACATCGCCACGAAGAAGATGGCGATGATGATCTCCTGCAGCGCACGGCTCAACGCGATGATCGCGCGGCAGACATAGTAGACCGGTCGAGGCGCGATGTTGCGCGCGGCGCCGATGCCGATCGGCACGGAAATGATGATCCCGGCCACGGTCGCGGTCAGCGTCATCGTCAGGCTTTCGGTCAGACCTTTCGAAATGTCGGTCCAGCGGCTGGTGAAATCGGGCTGCAGAAATCCGCCGACGAAGCGCATGCCGCGCTCCCAGCCCTCGACTATACGGGCCCAATTCGGGTCGAGCGAGGCGAGCGCCAGAACCAGCCATATCGCAAAGCCGAGTTGCAGGCCGATGCGCCAGCCGCGATGGGTGAGAATCTGCGGCGGGCGCCGCCAGGTTCCGGGAAAGTCGGTCACGCGCCGATCCGGGCGAGGCGAGCCACTGCGTCGGCCTCGGCTGCGTTGTCCTCGTCGGCGCCCTTGCGCATCGCATTCCAGTCTTCCGCGCCATAAATCTCCGTCAGCGCGGACTGGGTCAGTCGCTCGGGTGTGCCGTCGAAAACAACCCGGCCGGCGCGCAGGCCGACGATGCGCTGCATGAATTGTTGCGCCAGCGGCACGTCATGGATGTTGACGATCGCCGAAAGCCCGCTTTCGGCGCAGATTTCGGTCAGAAGGCGCATGATCTGACGGCTGGTCTTGGGGTCGAGGCTGGCGGTCGGTTCGTCCACCAGCAATAATTCGGGCTCTTGTGCCAGCGCTCGCGCAATGCCGACGCGCTGGCGCTGCCCGCCCGACAGTGCATCGGCGCGCTTGTCGGCCTGGTCGACAAGTCCGACGCGGTCGAGCAGACGGTACGCCCGGCGGATGTCGTCAGGCTGATAGCGGCGTGACAGGCTCGTCCAGAAACCGACATAGCCGAGCCTCCCCGACAGGACATTTTCCATGACGGTCAAGCGTTCGACCAGAGCATACTCCTGGAAGATCATCCCGATACGGCGGCGCATGGTACGCAGTTCGCGCGTTCCCAGCCCGGTGATCGCCTGACCGGCCAGGGTTACCGTACCGGCGGTCGGCTCCACCAACCTGTTGATACAGCGGATGAGGGTGGACTTGCCCGCGCCCGACGGCCCGATCAGCCCGACGATCTGGCCCTTCGGCACGCTCAACGTCACGTCGGCGAGCGCCTTGTCCCCGGTCTTGTAGGTCTTGGTCAGATTGGCGATCTCGAGCATGCGCCTTCGCCTGAAACGATGCGCGGGCGAAACCGGTTCGCCCGCGCACAAGGATGCCGGGTAGTCCTACTGGCAGGCGTAGGAGACGCCGGTCGCCTCGTCGATCTGACGGATCACCGACCAGTTGTCCTTGAAGGTGATCGGGATGAACTGGGCTTCGCCGGATTTCGAGAACTCGGCTTCCAGCGCGGAACCTTTCCACTCGAAGGTGCGGAAGCCTTCCTTGATCTTTTCCTGCAGTTCCGGCGTCAGGTTGTGCGCGACGCCGTAACCCGTCGTCGGGAACGTCTGCGACTTGTAGATCGTGATGATCTGATCGGCCTTGATCACGTCGCGTTCGATCATCCGCCTGGCGACGGAATTGGCAATGGCGGCCGCCGGGTAGTCCTTGTTGGCGACGCCAAGGATCGAATTATCATGCTTGCCCGAAAACGCCGGGGTGAAGTCCGTACCCGCTTCCATGCCGAATTCGGCCTTGAGCAGGGCGGACGGCGCCTTGAAGCCCGAGTTCGACGTCTCGGAAGTGAACGCCAGGGTCTTGCCCTTGATGTCGTCGACCTTCTCGATGCCCGAGCCGGGATGGGTGATGATTTCCATCTCGTAGCCGAACGAGCCGTCGGCCTTGGCCATCATCGTGAACGGACGGAAGCCCGCACAGGCCACCGCCAGCGGGTTCGAGCCGGTATTGAACCCGGCGATGTGAAGGCGGCCCGCGCGCATCGCTTCGATCTGGGCGGCGTTCGAGTCGACCGGGAAGAACTGGACCCTCTTGCCGGTGACCTCCTGCATGTGGGCGAGGAAGTCTTTCCACGCTTCGGCGTAGACGGCAGGATCCTCGACCGGAGTGTAGGCGAAGATCAGGACCGAAGGGTCGACCAGCTGTGCCGGATCGGTCGGGATATCGGCGATCATGTCGCCGTCCGCGTCCGTGTAGCGGGCGTCCAGCTTGAATTCGGCATGCGCCGGTGCAGCGAATGCGAGGGCCGCGAGCGTCGTGATCGTTGCGAAGATTTTCATGGCCTTCTCCGGAATTTGATGATGCGTGTGCCTAGCCCGCTTGTGTGACAGCCGCATGACCCGCAAGCTCGCGTCGACGGGAGAGCAGCAAGATCACGAAGCCGTCTCCGCCCGACCTGCGCGCCCGCGACAGGCCGACGCGCCCGCGGCTGCTGGCGCAGCCTC
>JBGTKN010000257.1:0-7270 GCA_041744615.1 Hyphomonas sp.
CGCGAGACGGTCTCGTCCCCCAGCCCGGCCTTGCGGCGGTTCCAGGCCTTGCGGAAAACGTCAGGGGTCTCGCGGATCGCGCGGATATCGAACATGGGTCTCAGTGCCTTGAAGGATCAGGTTTCTGGGGACAGGCTCTAATCCGCGCGGCCCCCTCCTGTCCACACTCAGGCAGGCGAGCCTAGGCCCGCCGGCAAGGCTGTCTCGGTCTCGTCCTCATTGATGCCGGGTCGCGATTCGGCATGCGGCGCGGCGCGAACGCCGTTCGGCGCCGTGCCAGGTTCGCGGTAGATCACCTCGATCCGGCCCTTGCCCAGCGCATTGACCTGAATTTCCGGGTGGATCTTTTCCAGATGCCGCATCATCGCGGCGAAGTTCTTGTGACCGAGCCAGGGGCGAACGCCGTTCTCGTAAGCCGGGGTGAATTCCGGCATGGCGGTGAGCGCGCGCACGATCTTGGTCTTGGACAGCACCTGGTCCGGCATCCGCTCGCCCAGCCCCTTGATGATCTCGGCAGCGCGGTGAAGGTCTGTCGGCGCCTTTCCTTCGCTCCCCGTCAGCGCCGCACGCACCCGGCCCATCAACGGCGACTGGCGCTCCCGCTGCAGGGTCAGCGGCGCAATCACCGGCGGCGGGGAGCGTAACTGATACCATTTACGGACTGTGCGCTGGTACTCGAAGGCGGACTTCAGCGCCGCGATATGGATCACCGCATCCGCATGCTGGCTGTAGAGTTCGTAAGTCGGATCAGTTTCCTTGCCGGCCGTGACCACCCGCAGCCCCGGGCTCTGAACCCGGTTCACAACCGGTACGAAGTCAGAATCAGTGGTAAGGATTATCAGCTCATCGAGATTTTTCGTCTGCAGGGCGAGTTCGATTGCGTCCATGGTGATGACGATATCGGCCGAACTTTTGCCCGCGCTGATCTTCCGCTTGGCCAGCGCCCGGCAGTTGAACGCCTCGAACCCCGCCCTTTCGAAATCGGCACGGTACTTGTCGAACTGGAGGTTCCAGTAGACGCGTTTGTGCACAAATGTGCGCCGTTTCTGTCCATGCGACAGCGCGCCATCTTCCAGCCACAACAGCCAATTAGACAGGCTGTGCACCACGT
This sequence comes from Hyphomonas sp., assembly GCA_041744615.1. GTDB lineage: Bacteria > Pseudomonadota > Alphaproteobacteria > Caulobacterales > Hyphomonadaceae > Hyphomonas. The sequence continues at coordinate 1,112 of JBGTKN010000257.1, forward strand.
CCTCGCTGGTCGCGCCGTACACGTTGTCGAAATCGACCAGCAAAACGCTTCGTACGCGCGCCACGCGGGAGGTTCCTCGCTTCTCGGGACCCGGTTGATTACCAGCCGCCCACAATCGACACCTGCCAGAAAAATGCAACCGGGCGCCAACAGGTGATCGGCGGCTAATTGGCTGACGCTGCGGCGGTTTCTGCGGCGTTTGCCCGCTTTTCGATGAGCTTAACGCAGAGAATCGATATCTCGTAGAGTAGGTAGACCGGTCCGGCGAGAAGGATCTGGGACATCGGGTCCGGCGGCGTGAACACCGCGCCGAAGGCCAGGATGCCGACAATCGCATACTTGCGCCCCTTGGCCAGCATGCTGGCGGAGACGATCCCGATCCGGCCTAGAAGCGTCAGGATCAGGGGTAGCTGGAAAGACAGGCCGAAGGCCAGCATCAGGGCCATGACAAGCGAGAGATAGTCGCCCACCCGCGGCATCATGCGGATCGTCGTACCAGCCGCTTCAACGTGTTCCATCGACACCGTGAACCGCGCCAGCATTGGCAACATCAGGAAATACACAAACGCGGCGCCCAGCGCGAACAGGGCAGGCGCGATGACCAGATACGGCCAGAAAGCCCCTCGCTCCGTCTTGTAAAGACCCGGCGCAACGAAAGCGTAGACTTGCCACGCAATGACCGGAAAGGCGAGGAACAGACCGGCAAACACGGCCAGCTTGAGCTGCGCGAAGAAGTATTCCATCGGTGCCGTGAAGATGAACTCCAGCTGCGAGCCGCGAATCTCTTCGGCGACGGTTGCGAAGGGGCGCACCAAAAGGTCGTAGATGTCTTCGGCGAAGAAGAAGCAGACGATCGTCGCGGCAGCCAGGGCCAGCAGGCACTTGATCAGGCGCGAACGCAGCTCGTTCAGGTGTTCCAGCAGCGGCGCGCGGCTTGATTCCACATCATCGGTGATCTCGGGCTTTTCGTCTGCCGGGGGAGTGTAGCTCATGCCTTCTCCTCCCCGGTAACCTGAGGTGGCGGCTCAGGCGCCGACGACGTGTCCGTCTGGCGCATCACGGCCGAATTGATCTCGGCTTCGACCGCGGCGAGATCTTCCTGTGCCTGCGTCATCATGTTGGAACGTTTCAGCTCCTCGATTTCCTTTTTCAGTTCATCGAGTTCGCTCTGGCGGGCGATATCGTCAAACGCGGCCTGGAATTCCCGAGCCATACGCCTTCCTTTGCCGATGAACTGGCCGATCTTGCGCATCAGCACAGGCAAGTCCTTCGGGCCGATGAAGATCAGCGCCGCGAGACCAAGCACAAGGATTTCGGAAAACCCGATACCGGGCAGCATGGCGATGCGCCCTCCGGTTCAGTGACTTACGAAGAGGACTTCGATTCGTCCTTCTTCGGGGTGATGTTGACGATTTCGTCCTTGTCGGCCTGTTTGTCCTCGTCTTTCAGTCCCTTGCGAAAAGCGCCGATGCCCTTGGCCATATCGCCCATGATAGAGGATATGCGGCCTCGACCCCCGAAAAGGAGGATCGCGACAACCGCGACCAACAAAATCTGCATCCAACCGGGTGCCATGCGCAAACTCCTGATGATTTGCCGAAGTATAGGCCCCCCATCCCGCTGGAACAATGGGGCGAAGCTGTTAAGAGGGGCCGATGCGGATTGCGACCTGGAATGTCAACTCGATCAAGGCCCGGCTACCAACCGTGCTGGAGGTGCTGCAGGGCATCGCAGCCGACGTCGTTTGCCTGCAGGAACTGAAGTGCGAAACAGGCGCTTTCCCCTATCTCGAGATAGAGGAACAGGGCTGGAACTGCGCGGTTCACGGCCAGAAAACCTATAACGGTGTCGCGATTCTCTCGAAGTTCCCCCTCGAGGATATTTCGAAGGAAATGACTACCCTAAAGGACAATGCGGCGCGCTATATCGAGGCGACTGTCCTCAGCCCCCGACCTGTTCGGGTTGCTTGCATCTACGTCCCGAACGGCAACCCGGCGCCCGGCGAGAAGTACGACTACAAGCTAGAATGGTCAGAGGCGCTGGAGCAGCATGCGGCGCTGATGCGCCGGGAGGAGCAGCCGTTCGTGATCTGCGGCGACTATAACTGCATCCCCGGCCCCGAAGATTGCTGGGACGATACCGTCTGGAGCACCGACGCCCTCGGACTGCCGGAAACGCGCGCAGCCTTCCGCCGGCTCAAGTACATGGGCCTCACCGAAGCCTTCGAGGCGTGTGACGGCCGGGCGCACCAGTACACCTTCTGGGACTACCAGGGCGGCGCTTTCCAGAAGGATCACGGCATCCGCATAGACCATGTGCTCGCCTGCCCCCGGATGACCGACCGGCTGCAGCGGATCGAGATCTTCCGCAAGGCGCGGGCCCTTGAGAAGCCCTCAGACCATGTGCCGGTGATCGCAACCTTTGCAGATTGAACGAGACGGGACCGGGCCGTCACATAAACGCGGCGCTAGCGGTCCTGCTTATCGTTGGAAGCGGTTTCCACTGGACCGTCACTGCCGACCAGGAAGTCCTTTACCTCGACCGAGGTCTCGCTGATGGCGCCGCCGGCGGCTTGCAGGTCCTTTCCGAGTCCGGCCACGGTATTGCAGCCTGCGACCATCATCAGGGCGAGTACGCTCCCGCACAGGAGTTTCAGTCTCTTCATGGCCTTTGCTCCTTTCGGGTTTGACCGGGCCGAAATAGTCTCGGCGAAATAGGTACCTTTCAGAGACCTTTCCACCCCAGCGCCTGCACTTTTCCCGGAGCCGATGCATGCCCCCGCATATCCTGCCAATTGTCCTGCTGTCGGTTTCGAACCTGTTCATGACGCTGGCCTGGTATGGCCACCTCAAGTTCAAAGCAGCGCCGCTCGTCCTGGTCATCCTCGCCAGCTGGGGCATTGCCTTCTTCGAGTATTGCCTGGCGGTGCCTGCCAACCGTTGGGGACACAGCGTCTACTCCGCTGCGCAATTGAAGACGATGCAGGAGGTCATCACCCTGGTCGTTTTTGCCGGATTCTCGGTTTGGGTCCTTAAGGAGCCGCTGGGCTGGAACCACGCCATCGGTTTCGGTCTGATCGCGCTGGGCGCCTGGTTCATCTTCCAGGGCAAGCCCTGATACGCAAACCGGCGGAACCCGTGAGGGCCCCGCCGGCGTCGTTACGGCATTTCAGCCGATTACTTCGTGATTTCTTCTTTGACTTCCTTGGCCGTCGTTTCAACAGCTTCGCCGCCAGCTTTCACGTCCTTGCCAACGCCTTCAACCGTGTTGCAGGCGGCGATGGCGGGAATGAGGGCGACAGCGAAAAGTGCAGCAATGATCTTCTTCATGAACGGGATCTCCTGTGTTGTTGATATTTGGTAACTTGGCCCGCCCTTGGGGTTCGGGCAAGCCATACATTATCCGATAGCGCCGCGAGTGTGGCGGAAATAGCGCAAAGCTCCTCTGCCGCCGGCAAGCAGTTTTCAAGCCCGCCGACTCCCTGCTAAGGAGCGCCCCATGAAAACAGCTGTGATCGTCTTTCCGGGCTCGAACTGTGACCGCGATGCGCATGACGCGTTGCTGAAGGCCACCGGCAAGGCGCCGGCTATGGTCTGGCACAAGGACGGGCTGATCCCGGAGGGCACGGACCTGGTCATGGTGCCCGGCGGTTTCTCCTATGGCGACTACCTGCGTTGCGGTGCCATGGCCGGCAATTCGCCGATCATTTCGCAGCTGAAGGCGCACGCGGAACGCGGCGGCTACGTGCTGGGCGTGTGCAATGGTTTCCAGATTCTCACCGAAACCGGCCTTCTGCCCGGCGCGCTCGTGCGCAACGCGTCGTTGCACTTCGTTTGCCGGCCGCAGAAGCTCAAAGTGGAAAGCGCGAACACCGCCTTCACAAGCGCCTATACCGGCGGCGGCGAGATCGTGATCCCGATCGCGCATGCCGAAGGGAATTACTATGCGGACGCCGCGACGCTCGACCGTCTCGAAGGTGAAGGTCGCGTAGCCTTCCGCTATGCGCCTGGCGCGAACCCGAACGGCGCCGCGCGGAATATCGCCGGCGTGCTGTCGGAGAACGGCCGCGTGCTCGGCATGATGCCCCACCCCGAGCGGGCTGTCGGCGGGACGGAAGGCGGCGCAGATGGCGTCGCCCTGTTTGAAAGCCTGATGGCGGCGGTATGATGAGAACGGGGAACGCCTTCCTCGCTCTCTGCTTTGCCCTGTCGCTGCAGGCTTGCTCCGGATCTTCCGAAAAGCTTGCTCCCGACGCTGGAACAGCCGCTACGGACAAGGTGGCATCCTCGGCGAAAGATATCGTACTGGCAGAACAGAGTGAACGCGTCGGCCGCGGCGAAGCGATTGCCGAAACGGCCTGCGCCGGTTGCCACGCGTTCGGCGCCGCGGATGAAAGCCCGCACCCTGTTGCGCCTCCGCTTCGCCTTCTGAGCCAGACAGTAGACCTCGGCATGCTAGAAGCGCGCTTCGAGGATGGCACGATCAGCGACCATCCCGACATGCCCGACTGGCAGTTTGAACAAATCGACGCCGCCAGCCTCGTCGCCTATCTGAAATCCGTGCAGTCAGACCGCGCAGATTGAGCCTGTTCTGGACGCCCCCGGAGCGTTCGGGTACGTCTAGATCCATGACCCAAAGTGACCTTATCCAGCGCCTTCCCAAGGCCGAACTCCATCTCCACATCGAAGGTAGCTTCGAGCCCGAGCTTATGATGCAGCTCGCCGCGCGCAACAGGATCGACCTGCGATTCAAGACGCTGGCCGAGGCAAAGGCCGCCTACAATTTCTCAAACCTTCAGGAGTTCCTCGACCTCTATTACGAGGGCATGCAGGTGCTGCGCACCGAAGAGGATTTTCACGATCTGACCTGGGCCTACTTGCAGCGCGCGGCGGGCGACAATGTGCGCCACGTCGAGATGTTCTTTGACCCGCAGGCGCACACCGCGCGCGGCGTGCCGTTCGGCGTCGTCACCGAAGGGATCCTCGCGGCGCTTGCGCGCGGCGAAAAGGAGCTGGGCGTCACCGGCTATCTGATCATGAGTTTCCTGCGGCACCTCTCCGAAGAAGACGGCTTCGCGTTGCTGAAGGAGGCCGAGGGCTGGCACGACAAGTTCGTCGGCGTCGGGCTCGATTCTTCCGAGTTGGGCCACCCGCCGCTGAAGTTCGAGCGCCTCTACACGCGCTGCAGGGAGATGGGCTTCAAGCTGTGCATGCATGCCGGCGAAGAGGGCCCGCCGGAATACGTGCGTGAGGCGCTGCTCGACATCGGCGTCGATCGGATCGACCATGGTAACCGCTCGATGGAGGACCCTGCCCTCATCAGAATCCTCAAGGATTCCCAGACGCCGCTGACCAATTGTCCGCTGTCAAACCTGTCGCTCTGCGTGATCGATGACCTAAAAGACAGCCCTGTCAAAGCGCAGCTCGAAGCAGGGCTGATGGTCACCGTGAACTCGGACGATCCGGCCTATTTCGGTGGCTATATCGGGCGCAACTACGAGCAAACTGCCGCGGCACTTGACCTGTCCGATGCACAACTGCTCCAGCTCGCGCGCAACAGCTTCACCGCGAGTTTCCTGCCAGAGACGGACAAGGAGCGCCACCTGGCAGCAGTAGACGCGGCCGCCTGATCAGAGACGGCCGCCCCGAGGTCAGGTACCGCTCGGAGTTTCCTCCTCGGCGGCGCCTGTCGCCTCTTCCCCTGCCTCGGTGTCTGGTTCTGCCCGCGACACGGCCGCATCGAAAGCGGGACGGCAGTCGTAGATCAGCTGTTTGAGCATCGGGTCAGATTCGAACGTCACGCCGCGCGAGCCGGAGACGACTTTGATCTCGCCTGTCCCTGCGGCGAGAACATACGGCACCTGGCCGACGGTTTCGGTCATACCGGCAGAAAAGCCGGGCGCCCCGTCCGGTCCGGCGGGGAGGCGCGCATTACCGGCGGAAGTGAAGATATCGATGTTGCCCGCGAAATCATCACCGCTAGAGATGCTGCGAATGTCGAGCACAGGCGCGTCTTCGCGGTTGCCGGTCGAAATACAGGTGACCGAAAACAGCTGCTCGCCTTCATTGGAGGTATAAACGACCATCGGCCGGCTGCCATCGCTGGTACGGGTCCATGCTCCCGAGGCTTCGGCCAGCTGAACAAGGGGTCGCGGCGGCG
>JBGTKN010000258.1:0-4239 GCA_041744615.1 Hyphomonas sp.
AGAGATCGTGGTGGCGAGGAAGCGGAACGGGCCCTCCTCGACGCGCGGGACCGGGACGTGATCAACGACCATCTGGAACAGTTCGTCCATGTTGGCGGCCGGGGTTTCGTACTGTTTCGACATCCAGCCATTCTTGGCCGAACCGTAGAGGATCGGGAAATCGAGCTGTTCATCGGTGGCGTCGAGGTTGGCGAAGAGGTCGAAACACTCATTCACCACTTCGTCGGGGCGGCGCTCCGGCTTGTCGATCTTGTTGACGGCGACGATCGGTTTCAGGCCGACCTTCAGCGCCTTGGAGACCACGAACTTGGTCTGCGGCATCGGGCCTTCGGAGCTGTCGACGAGCACGATGGCGCCGTCCACCATGTCGAGGATACGCTCCACTTCGCCGCCGAAATCGGCGTGGCCGGGGGTGTCGACGATATTTATGCGGTACCCGTTCCATTCGACCGAGGTGGTCTTGGCCAGGATGGTGATGCCGCGCTCGCGCTCCAGATCGTTGGAGTCCATCATCCGCTCGGCGGTCTTCTCGTTCTGGCGGAAGGTGCCGGACTGTTTGAGAAGCTCATCCACGAGCGTGGTCTTGCCGTGGTCAACGTGGGCGATGATGGCGATGTTGCGCATCTTTTCGATCGGGGTCGTCATAGGGCGGGCTTTCCGGCGGGCGGCGTTCGGGAGGAGAACGGGTGGATTTTCCGCGCACGTAGCAGAGGCCGGATGATTTGACCATGCCGATGCGTCAGGCTTCTTCGCGGAAGCGATATGCTTGACGCCGGCGCCCGGCGCAGCCAGCAAGAGAGCGCATGCGTCCGCCCTTCACCACCTCCGCCGCGTTGACCGGTATTCCCGGGGTATCCCATGGTTTCTTCGGCCGCCGGGGCGGGGTTTCCACGGGTGACTACGAGAGCCTCAATTCGGGCGAGGGGTCAGCTGATTCACCCCGGAACATTGCCGAGAACCGGGCACGGATTTCCGGCGCCACTGGCGCGCGATGGCTCTTGTCCTGCTACCAGGTTCATTCGCCGGATGTGGTGCGCGTCACGACCCCCTGGACAGAACGGCCCAAAGCGGATGCGATGGTGACAGACCGGCCGGACGTCGGGCTATGCATCCTGTCGGCGGACTGCACCCCGGTCCTGCTTGCAGACCCAGACAAAGGGATCATCGGCGCGGCGCATGCAGGGTGGAAAGGCGCCTTTGCGGGCGTTCTGCTGCGCACCGTGGAAGCCATGGAGGCGCTCGGAGCGAATCGTAACCGTATCCTCGCCGCCATCGGGCCGACGATCCAGCAGGCTAGCTATGAAGTGGGGCCGGAATTCCGGGAGGCGTTCCTAGCCGCGCACACGGCAAGCGAAGACCTGTTCATGGCCGGCAAGGGCGACCGGCTGCACTTCGACTTGCCGGGCTTCTGCGGGCGCCAGCTCACCGGCGCTGGCCTCGCCGAAGTCGCCAATCTTGGCCACGATACCTGCGCGATGGAGGATATCTACTTCTCCAACCGCCGCCGCCACCTGCGCGGTGAGGCAGATTATGGCCGGAATGGCTCAGTGATCACGATAACTGGCTGAATCCGGTTTTACGTGACTTGCGACTCGGGGGCGCCTGTTACAAAAGCTTCGCGAGCCGGGCAGCAGAGGGTCAGCGCGCCATGAAACTTATTTCCTGCAACGCCAACCGGCCCCTCTCCGAAGCGATTGCCGATTATCTCGACATGCGGCTGACGCGCTCGGAGGTGAAAACCTTCGCCGACCAGGAAATCTTCGTGCGAATCGACGAGAACGTCCGCGGCGAGGACGTGTTCGTCATCCAGTCGACCTCCTACCCCGCCAATGACAACCTGATGCAGCTCTTGATCATGATGGACGCGCTGCGGCGCGCCTCTGCCCGGCGCATCACGGCTGTGATCCCGTATTTCGGTTATGCGCGGCAGGACCGGAAAACCGATGGCCGCACACCGATCTCCGCCAAACTGGTGGCGAACCTCATCTCCGCCTCGGGCGCCGACCGCGTGCTGACAGTGGACCTGCACGCCGGCCAGATCCAGGGCTTCTTCGACATTCCCACCGACAACCTGTTCGGCGGCCCGGTGATGATCGACGATATAAAGGAACGGTTCGGCAAGGACAAGATCGTGATGGTTTCGCCAGATGTCGGCGGTGTGGTGCGCGCCCGCGCGCTGGCCAACAAGCTCAACGCCGACCTCGCGATCGTCGACAAGCGCCGCCCGGAAGCCGGCAAGTCTGAAGTGATGAACATCATCGGCGAAGTCGCCGGTAAGCGCTGCATCATGCTGGACGATATCTGTGATAGCGGCGGCACGCTGGCGAATGCGGCGGCGGCGCTGAAGGAACAGGGCGCAACCTCCGTTTCGGCCTATGTCACACACGGCGTCCTGTCGGGCAACGCAGTGCAGCGGATCGAGAAATCCGTGCTCGACGAACTGGTGATGACGGACACGATCCAGCCCTCAGATGACGCGCTGAAATCGAAGAAAATCCGTGTGCTGCCGATGTCGCCTCTGCTCGGCGAAGCCATCCGCCGGATTGCCAACGAAGAAAGCGTGTCGAAACTCTTCGACCGTTAAGGCGACACAACTGCCGCAACCCAAAGTGAGCGATCGCTTACAAAGCGTCGTCTTGGTGCCTCTGGCCGGACTCGAACCGGCACTCCTTGCGGAAGCGGATTTTGAATCCGCCGCGTCTACCATTCCACCACAGAGGCCTCTGCCGTTGCCCGGTTCCTGCCGCAGGGGGCGCCCGTGTGTCAATCGTCTCGACGCTCCCCGGGAAGCCCGCTAGGACAGGCGCCATGACCCAAACGCCCCTCCCAGCTCAGCGCACCCTCCTGCAGATCATCGAGCAGCTGGCCGAGGCGGCGCCCGAGGAGGGGTTCTCGCTGCGCGAGATCTTCGACCATCTCGACGAAAGCGCCTTTGGCGCCGGCCTGTTCCTGCTGGCCCTGCCCTGCTGCATCCCGTTTCTCTACGGCGTACCGCAGGTGGTGGCGGTGCCGATGATGGCGCTGGCCGTGCAGATGTTCCTCGGCCGGGAAGAACCCTGGCTGCCGGACGCCCTCGCCCGGCGCAAGATCGACAAGAAGGGCCTTACCCAGATGGCCGCCGGCGGGCGCAAATGGCTCGGCTGGATCGAGGCCCTGATCCGGCCTCGCCTGTCGGGGATTACCGGCAAGACTTCCGAGCGCGTCATAGGCGCGTTTCTCGTGGCCTTCTGCGCCTCCATCCTAGTGCCCCTGCCGATGACCAATACGGTGCCCGGCTTTGCTGTCGCCATTACCGCCTTCGGGCTGATGCAGAAGGACGGCCTGGCCGTGATCGCCGGCCTGGTCGTCGGCACCGCCTGGATAAGCGCTCTCGTCATCGGCGCCCTGACGGGGATCGGCCTTGTGGCAGGCGCCGCGCTCGGCTCGTGACGCTCCGCCGCATTGCGGCTGGCCGGTGCATCGGGTGAATGAGGCGCATGACAGCGTTGACGACCCTTCTCACCGGATGGCGCTGGCCCGTCCTCGCCCTGATGGCCTCCGGGCTGATGCTGGCGGCGGCGCATGCCTTCGAGACGTTCGGCGGCCTGCCGCCCTGCCCGCTCTGCCTGCGTCAGCGGGAAGTCTACTGGGCGCTGATCGCGATGACGCTGACCGGTCTTGCCATCTGGCGTTTCCTGCCCAAGCGCCGTTTCCTGGTCGCGCTGAATGTGCTCATCGGCCTCGTCTTCGGGGTCGGCGTGGTGGTCGCCGCCTATCATGCCGGGGTGGAGTGGCAGATCTTTCCGCCGCCAGCGGGCTGCTCCGCCGGCGGAGTCAATCCGCTGGATATCGGCGATCTCAGCGCCGGTCTCGACGAGCCGATGGGAATTGCCACTTGCACAGCCGCGCCCTTCCATTTCATCGGCCTGTCGATGGCCGGCTGGAACGGCGTGATCTCGCTGGTCCTTGCGGGCGCGAGTTTCGCCGCCGCCGCCATCACCTTCCGCAGCTATCAGGCGAGATAGGCTGCCCCGCCCGCCAGCAGCGCGGCGGCCGCGCCGAACGTGCCGATCGCTCTAAGCCGCCTCATCCAGGCGGGAAGACCCGGCGCACCGGAATCCCACACACCGTGCAGCAGATGCGCGCCGGCCGCCGCCGCGAAGACCTGCCAGTTCAGTGCGCCCAGCACGCTGTAGAGCACGAGGCCCCAGGCCGCCAGTGGTCCGAGTACGGACAATCCCAGAACAGCGCCGCGCGGCG